>NZ_JAGGHR010000043.1:0-16455 GCF_024104075.1 Gilliamella sp.
AGATTAAGTTTGAGCTACTACAAATGAATGGTATAGCGCTGGTTCGGGTGGTGGTAACATTAATACTATGGCTATTTCTAGTCATTTATATAATACAAATAGAGTAGCATGTGTAAGTCCTTAATGTGATAAAGTAACTCGATCGTTTGTCACAAAATAATAGCTAAAAAAGATTTATTAAATGGTACAGTTAGATGTTTGCAAATTGTTACCAGCTGGCAATAATGACCTGAAAAAGTAGCATATTATCCATCTAATTCATTATATTAATGGATGGATAATATGAAAATACAATTTATTTTATTACAACGCGCTCGCCTGATGTAGCGTGTTTAATTTCACCTAATAACCATGCCTTTTCACCATGATTATTTAGTAAAGTAATTGCTTGATCGGCTAACTGTTTTGGTAAAGCAATAATTAAGCCAACACCACAGTTAAAAGTTCGATACATTTCGTGACGGCTGACATTACCTGCTTTTTGTAACCAATTAAATATTTCAGGCCATTGCCAGCTTGCTTCATTAATTATGGCTTGTGTATTATCAGGTAATACGCGAGGGATGTTTTCCCAAAATCCGCCGCCTGTAATATGGGCAATGGCATGCACATCAACTTGAGTAATAAGGTCAAGAACGGACTTAACGTAGATCTTAGTTGGTGCAAGTAGATGATCGGCAAGAGTTTTGCCACCTAACTGTTCAGTGGCAGGATTTACACCGCTGACTTCAATTATTTTACGCACTAATGAATAGCCATTAGAATGAGCACCGCTTGATGCTAATGCAATTAATGCATCACCATCTTGTACTTTGCTACCGTCGATCATGGCTGATTTTTCAACAACACCAACGCAAAATCCTGCTAAATCATAGTCATTACCATGATACATACCAGGCATTTCAGCTGTTTCGCCCCCAACTAAGGCACAACCTGATTGTTTACAACCCTCAGCAATACCAGTTACCACAGTGGCTGCAACATCAACATTAAGTTTGCCGGTAGCATAATAATCAAGGAAGAATAAAGGTTCAGCACCTTGTACAATCAGATCGTTAACACACATTGCTACTAAATCGATGCCGATTGATTTGTGGCGATTTAAATCCATTGCTAGACGTAATTTAGTTCCGACACCATCGGTACCAGATACTAAAATAGGTTCTTTATATTTTTGTGGAATAGCACACAGTGCGCCAAAGCCACCCAGTCCACCCATAACCTCAGGTCGTTTGGTTTCTTTAACAACAGATTTAATACGATTAACAAGTTCATTACCAGCATCAATATCGACACCAGCATCTTTATAACTAAGAGAATTGTTGTTTGACACGGTAAGTAGTCCTTACAATAAAAAGTTGTTGTTATTTTAGCAAGGATGAAATTTAATGGCGATTAATTATTTACAAAATAACCAATTAAATAAAATTACTAATTATTTTCAAACCAACTTTCCAAAATAATAATGGCAGAAGTTGCATCAACATGACCCTTTTCAAGTGCTCGATAACCTCGTGAAGCAAAAATATGTGATTTTGCTTCAACGGTCGATAACCGCTCATCTTGCAAATGTACTTGATAACCAAATCTGCCATGCAACCGATTAGCAAATTTACGAGCTCGGGCTGTTAATGGTTGTTCGGTGCCATCCATATTTAGGGGAAGCCCAACGACTAAAAAATCAGGTTTCCACTCATTTAATACCTTTTCGATAGCTTGCCAGTTAGGAATACCATCGCGTGCTTTAAACGAGCATAAAGGATTGGCTGTTTTAGTTATATCTTGGCCAATAGCCGCTCCAATACTGGTTGTGCCAAAATCAAATGCAATAATGGTTGCCATGGGTCATGCATTTCCCATTTGGTGTGAAATAGTATTCATATTGATTCCAAGTGATTGAGCGGCTTTTTGCCAACGTTCATCAATGGCAACTTCATAAATAATTTGAGGATCGGCATCAACCACTAACCAATCATTACGAGCAATTTCATCTTCGAGTTGTAGAGACTGCCAGCTTGAATAACCTAAAGCCAAAAAGATATTTTGGGGCTGTTCAGGAGAGCCGATTGATTTAAGCGCATCAAGCGAAGTGCTAATCATCACATCATCTGAAATCTGAATACTAGAAGCAAACCCATCTAAAGGTGTGTGTAAAATAAAACCCTGTTCATCAGCAATGGGACCACCACAAAATACAGGTTGTTCTAGTTCTGCGCAACTTGTTGGTGATGTAATTTCTAAACGTGCAAGAACGGTTGCCACATTAAGTTCAATAATTGGTTTATTAATCATAATCCCCATAGCGCCATCACGATTATGTTCACAAATATAAATAACTGAATGACTAAACATAGAATCATCAAGTGTTGGCATTGCGATAATAAAATGGTTTTTTAAATTCATAGTTTCACATTCAAGTTAATTTTATAATGCACATTTGCCAATTTTAACGTTGTGTTCAACATTACAGTGCATTAATAGTTCTGGTTCATTTGTTTCTTCATTGATCGATTCTGAAACAATTTCAAAATTTTGAGAAAGATAAAAGTTAATCGCATTAGTATTTTTTTTATAAACATGTACCAACAGTTCGTTATGGCGTTGTTTTGCTTTTTCAACAAGAGCTTTACCTGTTCCTTGTCGGCGAAAAGCTTCATCTACAAATAGACCTGAAATATAATTTTCAGTTATACCGATAAACCCTTTAACTCCATCAAGGTCTTGAACGTATAAAGTAGACATTGGAATTAACATTTTTACTAAATCACAATTTTGTTTAAAAAACTCAGGATTGATAAAGTTATGAGCTTGCAAATTACCTTGCAACCATATTGTCATTACGCTATTTAAATCTTCAGATTTATATTGTCTAATCATTGTTTAACTCTTTTTATTTAATCGATGTTCTATTGCGTCCATTAACATACCGGTAATTGAAAGGCCTGGGTTAGCTGCTTCAATTTCACGAACACAGGTTGGGCTGGTAACGTTAATTTCGGTTAACTTATCACCAATGATGTCAAGTCCTACAAATAGTAGGCCTTTTTCTTTTAAAACTGGGGCGATGCTTTTAGCTATGTGCCAATCGCTTTCGCTTAAGGCTCTAACTTCGCCA
Source organism: Gilliamella sp. (assembly GCF_024104075.1). NCBI lineage: Bacteria > Pseudomonadati > Pseudomonadota > Gammaproteobacteria > Orbales > Orbaceae > Gilliamella > Gilliamella sp. Next base: position 3,116 of record NZ_JAGGHR010000043.1, read on the forward strand.
TGTCCTCCAGCAGCAAGGTTGCCACGAGTTTCACCTTTTTGAGGGATTCGTGCTAAACAATAAGGTACAGGTTCACCATCAACCACTAATACACGTTTATCACCGTCTTTAATCGCAGGAATAAAGTTTTGAGCCATACAATAACGTGTGTTATGTTCAGTTAACGTTTCAATAATCACTGAAACATTGGGATCGTCTTGTTTGATTCGAAAAATGGATGATCCCCCCATGCCATCAAGTGGTTTTAAAATGATATCATGGTGTTGTTCGTGAAAAGCTTTGATATGCTGTGTTTGACGTGTAACCAAGGTTTTTGGTGTAAACTCGGCAAACCAAGCGGTAAAAAGCTTTTCGTTACAATCGCGTAGACTTTGTGGTTTATTTACGACTAACACACCGTTAGCTTCGGCACGCTCTAGAATGTATGTAGCATAGATATACTCAGTATCAAAAGGTGGATCTTTACGCATTAAAATTGTGTCAAGGTCACTTAGTGGAATCGTTTTTTCTTGCCCAAGTTCAAACCAATGATCTTTATCGTTATAAACTGTTAAAGCGCGAGTTGTGGCATAAGCTTCGCCAGTATCTAGAAAAAGGTCATTCATTTCAATATAAAAAAGTTCATAACCCCTTTTTTGCGCCTCAAGTAACATGGCAAAACTGGTATCTTTTTTTATTTTGATGTGACTAATTGGATCCATTACAATGCCCAGCTTTATCATGATGACTCCTTACCTATTTTGTCTTTATAAAATTGTTTTATACTGAAATATGGGTATTCCTGAAACTTTTTAACAGGTTTTTAATCATAATACCCAAATTAAAATTTAATATTTGTTGTTATCATACTCGTTACAAGTTCAGTTGCAAAGCAATCATTACTTATCATTTGTATAAGATATATTTATCCAAGATCGCCTAAATGTACTTGTAAGGCGGTGAGAGCAGTTAATGCTGCAGTTTCTGTTCGCAACACTCTAGGGCCGAGTAAAATGTCAGAAAAATGATAGTTATGTGTCATGCTAATTTCATTATCAGATAAACCACCTTCAGGTCCAATTAGTAAGTAAATTTGTTTATGCGTATTAGTTAACTGTCTAATACCATATTCAGCTTTGGGGTGTAAATTGAGTTTTAAGCCTTCGGTCAAACTAGCACACCAACTTTCTAACTTCATTACTGGATGAATAACTGGAATCACGTTTCGACCGCATTGTTCACAAGCAGAAATAACAATTTTTTGCCATTGTTGAATTTTCTTTTCGAGCCTTTCTTCATGAAGTTTGACGCCACAACGTTCAGAAATGAGTGGGGTGATACTCGCTACGCCTAATTCGACTGATTTTTGAATTGTAAACTCCATTTTTTCACCGCGTGAAATCACTTGCCCTAAGTGAATTTCTAACGGTGATTCACGATTATCTAAAATGGGCAAAGAGGTTTTTACTGTAACTGTTTTTTTATTGATTTCATGTATAACTGCAGGAGTAATATGGTTTGAACCATCAAATAAAATAATATTTTCACCTACTTTCATGCGTAACACGCGTATAAGATGGTTAAATGCATTATCATCTAGGGTAACAAGACTATTTGGCTCAATGGTAAATGGTTGAAAAATTCGAGTCATAATTTTGTATATCTTATATTATTTGCAATAAATTATAGCGTAATTTAACAAGATTCGGTAATCTCTATTTAATGTAACTTATGTTTTGGAATCAGGTATGAATACATATAGCAAAGATAGGGTATTAATCGAAGGATTAACTGTTTTAACCACCATCGGCGTGTATGAGTGGGAAAAGACTATTAAACAAAAATTAATTATTGATCTTGAAATGGCGTGGGATAATAAACCTGCTGGAGAAAGTGATAACGTATCACTTTGCTTAGATTATTTTGTGGTTAGTCAAACTATAACACAATTGGTTGAATGTTCGAATTTTGAATTGATTGAATGTGTTGCTGAGCGTATTGCTGAGCGTATTATTAAACAATTTTCGGTTAATTGGCTTAAAGTTAAAGTATCCAAACCGAATGCAATAGCTAATGCTCGAAATGTTGCTGTAATAATTGAACGTACAGCAAATAAATAAACTAATTAGTGGTAAAGATACTGTAACAATGATAGATAATAAAAAGCAAGATTTAATTACTACCAAAAAACATCATACAGCTAAAGGGTTTAGGCACGACGAATCTTTTAAAATAAAAATAAGTGAGTTTTTGCGTTGGCGTTTTGAACGTAAAGTTTTACCTCCTAAAGAAGGTTATCACAACTTTAATCAGACGTGGTTTGAGCAAATAAATCTTGACTTTCCCGATGATAGAGTTTGGTGGATTGGTCACTCGACAACATTGATTCGTTTAGGCGGTAAAATGATTCTGACAGATCCTATCTTTTCTAAACGAGCTTCGCCATTACAATTGATCGGACCGAAACGTCGCACACCTCCAGCTTTAGAAATCGAACAACTACCGCAGATTGATTTTATTGTAATTTCACATAACCATTATGATCATCTTGATTATCATAGCATTCGGAAATTAATTGCGCGCTTTCCTAATATTGTAATAATGGCTCCTCTTGGTTTAAAAAAAGCATTATTAAAATTGGGAGCAAAACAGATTACTGAATTAGATTGGTGGGATAGCGTAACTGTTGATGGGCTTACTTTTTCGGCAACGTCGGCTATACACTGGAGCAATCGTGGATTATTTGATGTAAATAAAGCATTATGGTGTGGTTGGGTGATTCAATCTAATATTGATAATCAAGATCAATCAAAGACAGTCTATTTTATGGGGGATACATGCTACTCTGCTGAATTAAAAGAGATCGCTAAGCGATTTCCTTCAATTGATTTGGCATTAATTCCAATTGGGGCTTATGCACCACGTTGGTATATGCAATCACAGCATATCGATCCCAAACAAGCTGTGCAGTTATATGACGAACTCAATTGTCATTGCGCAATAGCCATTCATTGGGGGGCATTTGAATTAGCTGATGAACCATTAGATGAACCACCTCAATTATTAATTGAACACAAAGCCGAGCGCGCTTTTCATCTATTAAAAATAGGTGGTAATTTAGCTATTAAACGTATTAATTATGAATTAAAATAACTTCAATAGAAACAAATGTAATACCTATAATTATTTAATGTATTTGCCAAAAGGAGAAAGAAATGAAAGTAGCAGTTATTGGGCTATCTTGTTTAATGTTTAGCCTAGCATTAGTTGGATGTGGAGGAAAAAACGACGAAGGCAAAACTTATCATTGGTCAAAAGCGCACGGTGTTTTAGAGGATTGTCGTGGTGTAATGAATAAATCTCAACAATGTAGCAATAATTCGAATAATCAACAATATTTATTCAAAGTAGATAAATATTAATATGAGTGCATGGCTGATTTACGCATTACTTTCTGCCATTACTGCGGCCAGTGTTGCTATTTTAGGGAAAATTGGTTTACAACATCTTGATGCTAACACCGCTACTGCAATTCGTGCCATTGTAATGGCTATTTTTTTAGTTGGTGTAGTTGTTGTTCAGGGTAAATTAAATCTTATCAACACCTTTTTTAATGATAAAAAGGCATTACTTATTATTGCGCTAAGCGGTATTGCAGGTGCGCTATCTTGGCTATTTTACTTTATGGCGATCAAAGAAGGCAAGGTGTCGCAAGTTGCGCCAATTGACAAATTAAGCGTAGTTTTTGCTGTTGTGTTTGCCGTTGTTTTATTTGGTGAAAAGATCTCGTTGTTAGCTGGCGTTGGTGTCGCTATGATTGCAGTTGGTGCGATATTAGTGGCACTATTTTAATTGTGCACCAACGAACGCTATTGCCTTGGTTTATTGATATGCGTGGCTTTATAGGAGGCAGAATTCATAAACCATGGCTTGAACTATAACATCACTTAAGTAATGTATTAAACAGTTCAACATTCACCATTTCGCCTTCACTAACATTACCACGATCTTGTTCAAGCACAATAAAACAGTTAGCTTGGTTAAATGACTGCGTAATATGAGAACCTTGTTGACCAGTTGTTGTTACTTCTAACTCACCTTGTTTATTAATTTGTAATATTCCTCTTTGAAAATCTAATCTCCCGATTCTTTTTTTGACGCTGGTAGCAATTTTTACTTTGAAAGATAAATCGATTGATGTTAGTTGTTGTCCTGAAAGCACTAAAATAAGTGGTTGTACCAATTGATAAAAAGTCACTAAAGTTGAAACGGGATTACCAGGTAAACCACAAAATAGTGCATTGCCAATTTTGCCAAAGGCAAAAGGCTTGCCTGGTTTCATTGCAATCTTCCAAAAATTGATTTGTCCTAATGTTTCAAGTGCAGTTTTGGTATAATCAGCGTCACCGACGGATACGCCTCCACTTGTTATCACCAAGTCAGCTTGACTTGATGCAGTTATTAACGCTTTTTTGATTTCGGTAAGATCATCAGCAATAATACCGAGATCAATAACCTCACAGTTAAGTTTGGTTAATAATAATTTTAGTGTGAAGCGGTTGCTGTCATAAATAGCGCCATTGCCAGATAATGGCTGACCAATGGGGGTTAATTCATCACCCGTTGATAAGATGGCTACCTTTAATTTTTTAAAGACAACAAGATCACTAATGCCTAATGTTGCAAGTGTCGATAGTGTTGGTATCGTTAATTTAGTCCCTTTGTTGACTGTGATCGCACCTTTTTTAACATCTTCACCTATACGACGAATATTATCGCCAGCTTTTACGTTACTTAAAAAGGTAATCCCTAGATCAGATTTTTCGGTCTGCTCCTGCATAACAACCGCATCGGCATCATTTGGCACTGGAGCTCCTGTCATAATGCGTAAACAAGTGCCTTGTGGCCAATGAAGATTGTTTATATCATCACCTGCAAAAATAGCACCAGCCAGTGGCAACAATTTTGATTGTTTAAAATCTGCTAACCGAACCGCATAACCATCCATAGCTGAATTATCAAAACTAGGTACATTAATAGGGGAAATTACAGGTTCAGCGGTAATCCTTTCTAATGCATCAAATAACGTAACTTTTTCACTATGCAGCGATTTTATGGTTGATGCGCTTTGAAGTAGTTGTTGCTTGGCTTGTTGAAAAGTGAGTAACATAAAAGTGGGCTGTCCTTATATTTACCAATCTATTATTGGTTCAGTTGACAAAAAGTTTCAGGTAACACTACGTTTAAGTAAAAAAATAAATTTTATATCAATATTAATTAGTTATTATGGATATCAATATAACAACGTCGCCAAAAGGCGACGTAAAATAATCAACTATACATTAAATAAGAAGTTCATAATATCGCCATCTTGTACGATATAATCTTTACCTTCAGCACGCATTTTGCCTGCCTCTTTAGCTCCTTGTTCACCACCGTATTTAATAAAATCATCAAAAGCAATGGTTTGCGCACGAATAAAGCCTTTTTCAAAATCGGTATGAATTTTGCCTGCTGCTTGAGGTGCGGTATCGCCAACCGAAATTGTCCAAGCACGAACTTCTTTTACGCCTGCGGTAAAATAAGTTTGAAGATTAAGTAAACTATAGCCAGCACGAATCACACGATTTAAGCCTGGTTCGGTTAAACCTAAATCTTGCATAAACTCATCACGATCGGCATCATCAAGTTCGGCTAGTTCTGCTTCAATGGCTGCACAAACAGGGACTACAACAGCTTTTTCTTGTTCCGCTATTGCTTTTACTTTATCTAAATAAGGATTATTTTCAAAACCATCTTCATTAACATTGGCAATGTACATAGTTGGTTTTAACGTTAAAAAACTAAGGTATTTGATGGCTTCAAGTTCTTCTTTGCTAAGATCTAATAAGAGTAGCTTTTTGCCTTGCTCAAGATGAGGTAAACACTTTTCAAGGATTTCCACTTCAAATTTGGCGTCTTTGTCACCACCTTTAGCGCGTTTTTGTTGGCGAGTTATTGCTCGTTCACACGCTTCAAGATCGGCTAATGCTAGCTCGGTATTGATAATTTCGATATCTTCAGCAGGATCGATTTTACCCGCAACGTGGACAATGTTCTCGTTTTCAAAGCAACGCACTACATGACCGATAGCTTCTGTTTCACGAATATTAGCTAAAAATTGATTTCCTAAACCTTCGCCTTTTGATGCGCCTTTAACAAGCCCAGCAATATCAACAAATTCCATGGTAGTAGGTAATGTGCGTTGTGGTTTAACAATTTTAGCTAACTCATCTAAACGGGGATCTGGCATTGGTACAACCCCAGTATTTGGCTCGATAGTACAAAACGGAAAATTAGCCGCTTCAATGCCAGCTTTAGTTAGTGCGTTAAAAAGCGTTGACTTACCTACATTCGGTAATCCGACAATCCCACATTTAAATCCCATACTGTTTGTTACCTTTTTTGTTTTAAAATATCTTAAAAATAAGGGGCGATTATATACTAAATTGCGCTATTTGTGCTAATCTTCTTATCGATAAATCAACCGATAATTAAGCAAATTAGTAATAATCATTTAGTTTATTATCCAATCAACGCTTTCTAAAAACCGTTTTATAAGCTATACCAAGTAATATAACTTAACGACACAATTATTGTTTGGAACCTAAACCAATTTGATAAAGTTGATTTTTTTTAAGTCCATATATTTCAGCAGTAATGGCTGCTGCCTTTTTTAGCGGTAATTCTTTTTGCAATAGTTTAAGGGTACTAATTACCTGAGGATCGATATCATCATCGCATTTGATATAACCTTGAACAATCAATACAAATTCACCTTTTTGGCGAGAAGTATCCTCGTTTAGCCAATTAATCAGCTCATTAACCTTAAAACTGACAATGGTCTCCCATGTTTTGGTTAGTTCCTTAGCTAAAATGATCTGCTTATTTGGTCCCCAAATAGTTTGCATATCGTTAAGCGTGTCTAATAAGCGATGTGTTGATTCATAAAAAATCATTGTTCGTGGTTCGTCTAACAATTTTACAAGACAATCTTGGCGAGCTTTAGCTTTAGCTGGTAAAAAACCTTCATAAATAAACTTATCTGACGGCAACCCTGATGCACATAAAGCAGCAATCGCAGCACAAGCACCAGGAACGGGAACTACTTTTATGTTATTTTCGCGACAAGCCTTAACTAAATGATACCCGGGATCATTAATTAACGGAGTGCCAGCATCAGAAATCAAAGCAATTGATAAGCCAGATTTAAGTTTTTCAATCAAAATATTGGACTTTTCTTGTTCATTATGATCATGTAAAGCAAACAATTTTGCTTTTATTCCAAGATGTTGTAAAAGTAAACCGCTATGGCGAGTATCTTCAGCCGCAATAAGATCGACACTTTTCAGTGTATTGATGGCTCTGAGTGTAATATCATCTAAGTTTCCGATGGGGGTGGCAACAATATATAAAGTCATTATTTTAAATCACATTAAATTTTTTTAGAAATACGGCAAAGGTACTGTACGAAAACCTATTTTATTGTATATACTCGTTACATTCAAAATAAATCCGACAAAGCCTGAATAATTAGTTAATCAAAAGTAGAAAAATAGCTTGCTTATAACAAAATTAAGCATAAGCTGATTGGGATTATACCTTTGGATAATAAAGAAATTATATTAGCTCAGTTTGAATTTTAGTGGTTATAGATCGCAAGAATAATCAAATAACAAATTTAAGGTTTTCATCGTGAAATTCTAGATGAATTTATTGATTTAACTAATAACTAATCAATATAATAGCGTTTTTACTATAAAAACGCTAAAATGTGCTGATAAAATAAGATGTATAAATGCTATTGAACACAAAATAGTCAAAAACAAAATTTACGAATGAAAGGTGTTGCTTTGAAAAAAATACTTACATTAAGTTGCTTAAGTTTGTTGATTGTTGCTTGTACGCAAACTGAGCAGGCCGAAATTGAAGATATTTCTGGCGCAGGTGGATCATCAACTTCTTCTGTCTATACCAAACCACCTGCCAATATATCAACAGGCGGTAGAACAGTTTCTACTCCTACTAATCATAACCTTCCATCATCAAGGCAGGCGACGGTTTCAAATTCCAACACCGCTAACAATACTAGCACGGTGATTAGTAATGAGCGTATTGTCTATAATCGTAATTACGACGACATTCCAAAAGGCGGATATCAAGGCGATACTTACACTGTTAAACGAGGCGATACTTTATTTTATATTGCATGGGTAACTGGTAATGATTACCGTTCACTAGCAGCTAAAAATAATATCAAAGAACCATTTGCCGTTAATGTTGGGCAAGTATTAGACGTTAGTGGCGGAACTGTTGTGGTAACACAAAAAACCACAACCAATAATACAACGACAAATAAATCAAACAACAATAATTCATCTGTAGTGATTGGACAAGCTAAAACTAAACCAACAATAACCAAAACAACAACGACTTCAATTACCACAATAGATAAAAATAAACGTCCAACAACAACTGAAACAACTGAAACAATCACTGAACCGCTAGATGATTCTACTAGAAGTCCAACTATAAATTCAAAAGCAGTCAATATTTCATGGCGATGGCCTGCACGAGGCAAGATTATTGAGAAATTCTCAAAGGCAAGTAAAGGTATTGATATTTCGGGTTCAATTGGCGATAAGGTTTTGGCTGCGGCTGATGGACGCGTTGTTTATTCTGGTAATGCGTTACCAGGTTATGGTAATTTAATCATTATTAAACATAATGATGACTATTTAACAGCATATGCGCATAACCAATCTATATTAGTAAAAGAACAACAAGCCGTTCGCGCAGGTGAGCAAATAGCCACAATGGGTGCAACTGGCACTTCGTCAGTTAGATTACACTTTGAAATTCGTTACAAAGCGCAATCAGTTGACCCGTTAAAATACTTACCCAAATAATAAACGTTTTGAGTCAGTCTGGTTGGCTCAAAACAAATGGGCATGCACGGTAATAACCTAGCATGTCTATGACAGAATATACCAAAAATTTAATCTACGTAACAAAGGAGTTATATTCATGGCAGTTAAAAAATTAGTGCTAATTCGACATGGAGAAAGTGTTTGGAACCAAGAAAACCGTTTTTGTGGTTGGACTGATGTTGATTTATCTGATAAAGGTAACAAAGAAGCGGCTGAAGCAGGTAAATTACTAAAACAAGAAGGTTTCGCATTTGATTATGCTTACACTTCAGTATTAAAACGTGCAATTCACACATTATGGCACGTTTTAGACGAAGTAGATCAAGCATGGTTACCTGTTGAAAAAAGCTGGAAGCTAAACGAACGTCATTATGGTGCATTACAAGGTTTGAATAAAGCTGAAACAGCAGCAAAATATGGTGATGAACAAGTAAAATTATGGCGTCGTGGCTTTGCAATTACACCTCCTGCACTTGAAAAATCAGATGAACGTTTTCCTGGTCACGATTCACGCTATAGCAAACTACCTGAATCAGAATTACCATTAACCGAAAGCCTAGCCTTAACTATTAAACGTGTACTACCTTACTGGGAATCAACAATTGCTCCACGTGTAGCTAAAGGTGAACGTGTTATCATTGCTGCTCATGGTAACTCACTTCGTGCATTGGTAAAACATTTAGACAACATCAGCGATGATGATATTATCGAACTAAACATCCCAACTGGTGTGCCATTAGTGTATGAATTTGATGACAATATGAAAGTTATCAAACACTACTACCTAGGCAATGCTGACGAAATCGCTGCAAAACAAGCTGCTGTTGCCAACCAAGGTAAAGCAAAATAATTATTCAATAAACTATTAAAGAGGTAGGTTATTTAACTTACCTTTTTTATTATCCAAATTATCATTTTATTTAACCACTTTTATTGATTTAATCTAATTTTGAGAATTTAATTTTGTCTAAAATCTATTATATATATGGCGTAATGAATGCCGGAAAATCCACAGAGCTTTTACAAATTGACCATAATTATTTAAGTAATAATATGCAGACTTTATTACTTAAATCATCAGTCGATACTCGTGACTCGGCAGTTGAAATTGTTTCTCGCTTAGGATTACGCAAAAAAGCGTTACAGCTTGATGACACAACGGTTGATGAAATTATTGAGCATATCAAACAAAGCAATTATGCCTGTATACTAATCGATGAAAGCCAGTTTTTATCGCGTAATACTATTTGGAAGTTATCTGATGTATGTGACGAATATGGCGTACCAATCATGTTTTTTGGTATCAAAACCGATTATATGGGACACCTGTTTGAAGGTTCTAAAACACTACTTGAAATAGCCGACAATTTTAGAGAGCTCAAAACTGTATGCTGGTGTGGCAAAAAAGCAACTATGATTTTATTGGAAGGACAAGACGGTAAAATTGTTAAATTCGGAAATTCTATTCATCTAGGTGATAGCGAATACCACTCAGTATGCCGAAAACACTGGAAAGCAGGGCAAATAAGGCCTAAAAACTGATCCTCTTAAAATTTCACACTTATTTCTTTCAACAAATTGCTTGTACATATGCAATATGCTTTTGGAAAAGTGTGAATAAACTCTCATTTTTGCGATTTTCTTTTTGTTGATTCTTTTTATTTTATGTCATATTAACTGACACGATTCAGTATTATTTTGTTAACTATGAGGAATCACCATGAAAATCAAAATTATTTCACTAGCTGTTGTGATTAGTTTAGTTAGTTATAATGCCAATGCTAAAGAATTTGTATTAACTGATAACGAAAAAGGTATTGCCAAAGGTAATTGGTCAGTTTCGAGTCAAGATTTAGGAATAAAAGGTTCAAAATTCGCTATTCAAAATACGATCCTTAAAGGTGGTAAACAAGACGGAACTGAACTACTAACAATTTCTAGTGATAATTTCACTATTAAATTAATTCCAACTCGTGGATTAGGTATTTTGTCTGTTGTTGGTGATGGTGTTCGCATGGGATGGGATTCACCAGTAGATGAAGTCGTTCATCCTAAATATATTAACTTAGAAAGTCGGGCAGGGCTTGGTTGGCTAGATGGCTTTAACGAAATGATGGTTCGTTGTGGTTTTGAATGGACAGGTCATGCTGTGCAAGATAGTGGCATCATGTATACGCTTCATGGTCGTGCGCAAAATACACCTGTTTCTAAATTAATTGTTGATGTATCGGACAAAGCACCGTACACCATTACAGTTAAAGGGTTAATTAAAGAAAATACTTTCAAAAAAAGCAATTTAGAAACTTGGGCATCGCTGATCTATGTGCCAGGAAGTAGAGAATTTACGGTCCACGACGTTCTCACCAATAAGAGTGATTATATCCGTGATTATCAAATTATCTACCATAGTAATTTTGGTACACCTATTCTTGAAGATGGTGCTAAATTTGTTGCACCAGTTAAAGAAATATCTCCATTTAACGATTATGCAAAAGGTGGCCTTGATACATGGCAAACTTATCTAGGTCCAACTAAAGATTTTGATGAAATGGTATTTAATGTTTATCCTTTTTCTGAGGAGAATGGCGAAACACAAGTTATGGTGACCAATAAAGCAGGTGATAAAGCAGCTGGTATTAGTTTTAATACTAAACAGCTACCCGTACTATCATTATGGAAAAATACCGATACCCTCAAGCAAGGTTATGTTACAGGCTTAGAGCCAGGTACCAGTTTTGCTTATCCAGTGACTATCGAACGTGAGCAAAAACGTGTACGTCAGCTTAAACCAGGACAAAGCACTGAATTTACTTTATCTTATAGTTTATTATCTAGCAAAGATGCTGTAACAAAATATGAACAAAAAATTAAAGCTATTCAAGGTAAGCAAGAAACAAAAATTGTAAATGAACCAATAGCTAAAGAATAAATTATTAAAAATGGCTACCAACCTTATATGGTAGCCATAAAACAACCTAATAATCTCAACACTTTTCCCTTATTTTAATATTCATGATAGTAGCCTTAGCTACTTGATTCGCTATCAATAGATAGGTATAGTCACTAAATTAATAACTAGCTTTAATATCGCTTATTTTTAAATGTACAATATAATTTGTAGACTAAATAAAATAATGATTAACAATTTTATTAATATAGGATAAACATGACTCTCCAGCGGATAGTGATTGGCATTAGTGGTGCAACAGGGTTTGCTTATGGAATAAAAGCGTTAGAGCTTTTAAAACCACTTGATATTCAGACTCATTTAGTAATATCAAAAGCAGCACAAATAACGCGCGCTTACGAATTCCCTAACACCAGCATAGCACAAATAGAATCACTAGCTGATAAAGTATATTCTGTCAACAATATTGGTGCGGCCATTGCAAGCGGATCGTTTAAAACTATGGGTATGCTAATTGCACCTTGCTCAATGAGGACTCTAGCTGCCATAGCACATGGCTTATCAGATAACTTACTTACTCGTGCTGCTGATGTTGCATTAAAAGAGCGTCGTCGCTTGGTATTAATGGTTCGTGAATCACCCTTAAATTTAACGCACCTAAAAAACATGGAAACCGTGACACTTATGGGTGGTGTAATATGCCCGCCAGTACCAGCTTTATATCAGCATATTGAATGTTTGGATGATATCATCACCCATAGCGTAGCAAGAGCACTTGACCTATTTGATATTAACATCCCATCGCTACCACGATGGGGCGAAGATCTGCACCTAAACACTAAAACCGAATAACACCAATAAATAAAAAATATGCAAGCCGACTCTAAAATCATAAAATTTATTAAAAATAACCATGTATTATCGCTAAACGTAATCTTACCTGACAACAAACCATGGGCATGTAACACCTTTTATGTTTTTGATGAATCGGTAATGTGTCTGTATCTTCTTTCCGAATTAAAAACCGAACACGCTAAAGCCATGTTAACAAACCCACTAATAGCGGGCACGATCAGTATTACGCCTAAGACGGTTGCACAGATCCAAGGGATCCAATTTCAAGCTCAAGCAACACGATTACAAAAACAACAAGCTGAGCATGCCTATGCGCTATATTATCGGGCATTTCCCTTTGCAAGAGTTATCAAAGCACCAATTTGGGCATTACAGTTACATTATGTGAAAATGACGAATAATTTGCTGGGATTTGGGCGTAAAATTTATTGGAAAAAAGAAGAAGATTTTTAGATTTCTCTAAAAACTATAATTTTACTCATCCCTCCTGTAATTAACTTATTTGAATAAAAGCAAATAAAATTAATATCTTACCTGAATAATTTTGAGCAAAAACACACTTATAGCACCACAATGCTAATAAGTTTGCCTTATCAGAGCGTCAAAATATGTCGATAACGAAGTAAAGC
>NZ_JAGGHR010000044.1:0-15326 GCF_024104075.1 Gilliamella sp.
ATGCTTTGATTGTACGGTCGGTGTGATGAATAGTTAAATCATATGCTTCGGCATCAGGTAAAGCTTGTTTATCTATTTCATCATAACCTTTTGTATAGGGTTGATGGCTACCGCGCAAATGCACAAAAATAAATTTTTTCGGAGAATTATCTTTTTGTAGCATGTCTTCTAATGATTGACTTAAATTGATATCTAGGCTATCTTCACTAAAAGTGATAACTTCGCTTTTACGTGCAATAAAGCCAAACTTAGTATTAAATGTACCTTGAATTTGTTGTGCGGCCGATGCTAACCAATAAGTTTTGTAATGATTGAACTTAGCCATCTCAATAATCGATTTATTATCAAATAAATTATCATCACTTTCGGGCACATTGAATGAAAGTGTCATAGGTATAGAATCCCGAGTAAAGGCTGCCGCTGAGTGGCTATTTGAGATAATGCATCCGCCATTTTGACTAAAAATATTGGTCATAAAAGGCGTAGTTTGCTTATGATAACCGTAAGCGCTATAGCGGGTAACTAAAGATGATTCCCCCATGATAAATACGATCAAGTCGTTATCAGGCTTACTGGGCGGCAAAAGAATAGCCTTATTAAATTTTTCAATTTCATGGGTATTTGAATAAATATCTGTTGAAGTATAACTAGCAAAAAGATAGGATAAATTACCTAATGCAGCTGGATAAATTCGACGAACTATCTCAGCAGTACTTTTATAGTCACCTCGCTTGATTTCAGCTTTTATTGATGAATTTGTTATCAGGAATAAACTAATAACTAACAGCATAAGTATATACAAGGATAAGGGAATAAAAACATTAAATTTAACAGAAATTATTTTTTTAAGGATAAATGCAATAAGAAAGGTCGTAATAAACGCAGGGCCTATTATGATTAAAGCTTGCTTAGTCATTGACATCACTTCTTGAGAATTAGTTTCAATAATAGAATCAAGAACTCCTTCTGATATCATTTCCCCATAAAAAATGAAATAACTAATTTCAGATAAAAAAAGAAATAAAAATAAAAAACCAAAGGCAACAATGAGCTTATGATTACTACTAATGCTTTTATGTACTAACACAATAAAACATAAAGTTGTTACCAAATTTAGATAAAATAAAGGATTTTCAAAACAGCATCCATCCTGCTGTGCATTAGACTTAGTAAGGTAAATAAAAGCAAAAATAGCACTAATAAAAGTATAGATTAACAGTAAAATTAAGCGGGAACTTCTTGCGATTTCATATGATTTCATAATATATCTTAGTTATCTTATAAAAGTTATAGTAATCAATTATTTTTTTCAAAACACATCTATTTGAAAAAACAGCAGCAGTTATATTTACGTTTATGGTGAATATTTACTCAATAGTTATAAGGTGATTTATTAAAATACAATTTTAGATAGAAAGCTAGTCATTTTGTTTTTGTTAGTGTAAAATGTATTCACTTCTTGAAAAAGAGGTATAAATTTTTAGTAATAATTTAAGAAATATTTAAAAGGAGAAAATAATGATTTATTTATCAGCAATTCGTGCTCAAGCAAGAAATTTTTTAGGTAAATTTGTTAAAAATGAGCAAGGTGTAACTGCAATCGAATATGCAATCGTTGCAGCTGGTGTTGCTACTGTTGTATTCCTTATCTTTAAAGAAAACGGTGCAGTACAAACAATGCTAAGTAATGTTTTTGATAAAATGAAAGATAAAGTCAGCGATAAAATCGGTGCTATGTAATTATGTAATTATGTAATTATGTAATTATGTAGTTTGAAGATAAAGTTACTAGTACTTAATACAGTACTAGTAACTTTCATGTGTATTTAAAAAAATATAATAAATGATATGGCTAATCAACAAATTAGGTTTTCTGCTGAATGGGGTAAAGTTCGTGATTTAGTTTTTCAAGTGCTTGATCTTGATTTAATTGAGCAATTAAAGAACGAACCGAATCGAGTTCTACGTGAAATTCAAACAATAATCAGAGATATCGTTAATTCTGGCAATGCTTATATTACTGCCGACGAATCTAGTGTATTGGCAGGTATGATTTGTGATGAAATTATTGGTTATGGTCCAATTGACTCATTAATGAAAGATGAAACAGTTAATGATATTTTAGTCAATGGTCCTTATAGTATTTATGTTGAACGGGGTGGAATCCTAGCTAAAACGGATAAGTTTTTTATAAACGAGCGTCAACTACTTGATATCGCAAGACGTTTGGTCAATAAAGTTGGTAAAAATATTGATGAGGCGCATCCTTTAGTCGATTCACGGATGCCCGATGGTAGCCGTCTTAATGTTGTTATTCCTCCAGTCGCCATTGATGGTACCTCGATGTCAATTCGTAAATTTGGTACTGGTCGTAGAACATTTCATGACTTGATCAACTATGGTTCACTAAATGAAGACATGGCTAATTTTTTAGTTATTGCAGCTCGTTGTCGAATGAATATTATTGTTTCGGGTGGAACAGGTTCTGGTAAAACTACAATGCTTAATGCTCTATCTGGATTTATTGGTGAACATGAGCGAACTATTACACTTGAAGATGCCGCTGAATTAAAGTTACAGCAAGATCATGTGCTTAGAATGGAAACCAAATCAGGTGGTGAGGATGGTCGTGGAAGAGTAACTATGCAAAATTTGTTAGTTAATGCATTGCGTATGCGACCAGATCGAATTATTTTAGGGGAATGCCGTGGTGAAGAAGCTTTCGAAATGCTTCAAGCGATGAATACTGGTCACAATGGTTCAATGTCGACGTTACATGCCAATACTGCTAGAGATGCTTTATCCCGATTAGAAAGTATGATTATTATGGCTCAACCTGAGTTACCTATTGTTGCAATAAGGCATTATATTGCTTCTTCCGTTAACTTTATTATTCAAGCCTCTCGCCTTCCAGATGGACAACGTAAAGTAATGAGTATTACTGAAGTTATGGGATTAGAATCTGATAATATTGTTACTCATGATGTTTTTAAGTTTAAAATTCACGACGAAAGGGATGATAACGGTAAGATTCAAGGTGAATTTGTTTGTAATGGATTAGTTAGGCGATCTGCACTTTATGACAGTGCTCAATATTATGAAATGTCAGATGTGTTAGAAAAACTAATGTTAAATGCAGCAGGTGTAAAAACATGATTCTACTTCTTTCGATTGTACTTATTTCTATTGCTGCTATAAATATTTTTACATTGCATCGTCGTAGTGGGCGATTACAAGTATTTTATAATGTCGAAGCTAAAAATACTTCGTTATCAAGTTTGGTCGAAAGACAATTATCCCAAAGGCAACAATCCTCTTGGGAACGTTTCAGCTTTAATTTTCGAATGAAGATTAGAGCTTATTACAATTTACTTACAATGGGGCAATCAAAAAGTCGGTTGTTTGTTTATATTTTTGCAGGTACAGTTGCAGGTATCATATTGAATGAAAAGTATATTAACTATAATGGTTATGTAGCTACTTTAGTTAGTATTATTACCACAATTGTCGTAATTATTTTTATCAAAAAGAGAAAGTTGAAAAAAGAATTTTACGATACATTTCCTGAAGCATTAAATACCATTACAGGTGTTGTGTCATCTGGTGGCGCAATAACAACAAGTTTTAAAACGTGTGGAAATTCTATTGATGGAATTGTTGGTAAAGTAATGAAGGATGTGGATAGTCGAATTGAAATTGGTGAAAATATTGAGGATGTCTTAATAAGATCTTATTTAAGACTTCCATTCCCAGAATATTACTTTTTTATTTTGACAGTAATGGTTAATCTAGATAGTGGTGGAGAATTAAAAGAAGTTCTTAGTAGGTTAACAAAAATGCTAGTAAACAATCGAATTTTAACTAAAACTAGAGACGGTAAAACGGCTGAATTAAGAATGACTATGAAAATACTAGGCTGTATGCCTTTTGCTTTTGTTTTTATTCTTAAATTTGCTTCCCCAGCAAATTATGAGCAATTGGTTGGTACAACGGTTGGTCATTATGTTTTATATTATATTTTCGGTAGTGTGGCTATTGGTCTTATCATTATAAGAGGAATGATCAGCAAGGTCATTTAAGTTATGATTAATTTACTAAATATATTAATCCCCATTATTTTAATTTTTATAGGTAGTAGAGAGTTAGTCTGCTTATATTTGTTGAATCAAAGAAAAGAAAAACTCAGTTTGTTATTAAATAATGAAAATGAGGAAAAGAAAGCACCTAAAAAGCATATTAACCAAAGAAATGTTGCTTTTGAAAAGCTTGCTGCAAAAAATAGTATAACCTTAAGTTTTTTGCGTCGTTTTCAAGAACAAAATAGTTGGAAGATTTACGCTATCATTATCGGGTTTTCATTTTTTTATCTTGTGAATCAAATATTTTCTTTTGTTGAACTTAGTTCAAATGTATTACTGGTTGTGCTATTCCTTATTCTTGTTATAGTTATTATTCTGCCTGATAGATTAGTTAAAAAACAGACAGAAAAAAGGATTAAAAGAATTTCACAAGATTTACCATTGATCATTGATATGATGGCAATTATGGTGAAATCAGGCATGACAGTCGAAAATGGTTTTAGATATTTAAGCACGAGAGTAAAACCAATTAATAATGATGTGGCAGCCATTTTAGAAAGAGCTTGTTTAATGATGGATGTCAATGGTATTGAACTTTCTATTGATTTAATTCAGCGTGAAGTACCTTGTAAAGAAGTAAGAATGTTTTGTATTACTTTAAAAAGAAGTATTAGCTATGGTAATTCGATTTATGATGCTTTATTAGAATTATCAGCTGAGATTAGAGACGTACAAAAATTAACAATAGAGGAAAGAATTGCTGCTATTGGAGCTAAAATGACAATGCCGATGATGCTATTCTTTTTAGTTCCTGTTCTTGTTATTGTTGTTGCGCCAGTTATTATGAATATTGTATCGACATTAAGTATGATGAAATGAATAATTAGGGACCTAGAGATAATGAATGATTTTTTAAAATGCTATAAACCAAGAAGATTAATAAATCCAAAATTTATTGTGGTATGTTCAATGTTGTTTGTTGTTACTGGATGTCAAAATAGTAATTTAAGATATGATTTAAATGAGCAACAAAAAATTTATATTCATGAAACTACAAAAAATTATGGCGGTTTAATTGAGCTTTATAAACAACGTTTACAAAAATCTGATACTGAAGATACAAGATATAAACTAGCTCAAGTCTATTACTTATCTAATGATTATGAAGCAGCAAAAAGAACATTAAGCCCTGTTTCAAATAAAAGCAAAAATGATAATCTTTTTGTTTTGTATGGTCATGTTGAATCAAAAATGGGGAATAATGATACCGCATTAGAATATTTAGACAAAGCAATCACGATTAATCCTAAAAACGGTGAAGCATATAATGTAAAAGGTATTGTTTTATTGAAAAAGAAACAATATGACGCAGCTCGATATTCATTCAATTTAGCTAGGGAAAATTTTTATGATGAAAATAAAGTCACAAATAATCTAGCTATGCTATCAATTTTGAATAAAGATTATAATGAGGCTTATAAGCACTTAAATATTTTATATACAAAAGGATATCGTGATCAAACCATTCTTCATAACTTGCTTTACACGTTGGTTAAATTAAATAAAATTCAATTGGCTAAGTCATTTTGTTTAGGGCATAGGTTATCTAATGAGCCAGAAATATTAATTCAAGAACTAAAACAGATTGAGCCAATTGATGCGATTAAATTTAATGAAATTATGCCAGCACAAAGTGATAATCAAAAGCAGTATACAATTGAGAAAACAGCATCACAAAAGGTTACTAAAACCGATAAACAAGTTATTAAGCCTGAAAAATTAATTAATTCACAAAATACCGGTAAGTCAGAAATTAGCACTAAATTATCGGGTGTGACTAAATTAGATGCAGAAACTCAATCTAAAACAGCTTCTCAACCTACTGTAACTAATTTAGCGGTCGCTAATACAACAGATTCTAAGCAAAATAATCAAGTCAATCAGGCGACGACTCAATTGACTATTTTAGCTGTTCGATCTGGTGAACATCGAAAATTTAGCCGAATAGCATTTGAAACGGTTAATCCATTAAATAAAAATCAATACGTAATTGAAAAAATTTCACCAACAGAGTTTAAATTATCGTTATATGACGTAACCCTTCCTAGTAAAGGAATAAATTATATCATTAATCAAATTTCTCGTAGTGACCGTGATTTTGCCAATGTTACAGGAACTTTAACTGCCGAAAAAACTTTAGTTTTACAAATAAAAACAAAACAGGACTCAATAGTGAAGGATTTCGATGCAGGCCCTAATTCTAACGGTAAAGCACATTGCTTTGCATTCGATTTTTATTCAGAGAATAAATAAGTGCAAAAACAATAATAATAACAATAGATATAATATTTTAGGGAGTTTGCATGAAACAAAAAAAAATAATTATTCTGTATATATTAATGCTAGTTGTGGGATTGGCATTGCTATTTACCAAATCTTCGCCTGAGCCTGTTGCGGAGCCGATAGTTCAGCAACCAGTTCAAGTTAAAGAAGAACCTAAAAAAGAAGAACCTAAAACAGAAATCATAACAGTAGCTGTTGCTAAACGTGATATTAGTAAAAGAAAAATTTTGACTAAGGATGATTATTATTTTAAATCGATTGAAGTCAAAATTGGGTCTAATGACAAATCCAAATATATAGGCGATGCAACAGAAATTGATGCTTATGTTGCTAAAAATAATATTGCAAAAGATGCATTTATAGAAAATAGTTTTATTGCTTCACCTAATTCAGAGGAATATTTACTGTTAGCGATAAAAGAAGGGAATTATATGTTCCCATTTAAATTGGATCAAATTGATTCTTACTTGTTAAAAAATCTAAAGGGGGGAGATCTTGTTGATCTCTATATATTTTATAGTGATGATGAATTATCTAAGTTTAATACTAAAAATTATAAAGAGGATAGATTAGTTTCGCCTAGTGATGATTTTGTTAAAAATCGCATAAAACCAATTATTGTTGGTAAAAAGGTTCTCTATATTGATCTGGAAAATAAAATAGATCAAAATTTTCAGAGAAAAGAGGCGGGTCAAGTTCAATTAGAGCTTTCAAATCAAGAAATTAAATTATTAAGAACACTAATGACAAATTCTACAGTTATGATGTATCCAAGTACTTATAAACAAAATATTGATGATGGATTACGTTTATTAAATGATAAAGAAAAGAAATGGCCATTAACTGATAAAGCTATTTTTTCAAAGAAAAAACAGCTTAATTTGCTAAAAGGGAATTAAGAATGCTAATAAAATTCAAACCAATTATTAAAAAAATAAAATGTCTAGTTTACTTATTATCAATTAGCTTCTCCCCGTTGATTTTTGCTAATACTCACAATTTACAGATTGGGCAGAGTAAAACAATTGTTTTACCTGAGAATGTAGGTACTGTTTTTATTAGCCAAGACAGCGTAGCAAATTATGAAGTTGTTGATGGTAAATCGCTAATTATATATGGTAAGCAAAATGGTAGAACCAGCTTGCTTGTTTATGACGATGCTAATAATATTATCATTAATGATACTATCAATGTTGATCCACTTTTATCTCAAATAACACATAGGCTAGCGCAAAACTTTCCAAATAGTAGCGTAACAATAGATCGTTACGATAACGGTGACCCAAATGGTAGGTTTGTTTATGTACTAAATGGTACTACACCAGATACTACAACAAAAGGTAAAATTATAGCGCTTGTAGGTACACTTGTTGGACAGAATGCAGAGAGAATACGAAGTAAAGTATCTGATGAATTTGCTAGCCAAGATCTTACATTTCAAGATTACTATGTATATAACAATATTATTGATAATATTAGAGTAATTGAAGAGTATCAAGTTAATGTAAGATTGACTTTTGTTGAAGTTAGCAAAACTTTTACTGATTCATTGGGTATTGAGTGGCAAAGTTTAACATTAGATAGTATGGCCAAAGGTCAAGATTTTAAGATGAACAATATTGGTGAGTTCACTCTATTAGGTCTAAAAAAAGGATTTAATATTCATAACATTACTACAATGATTCGTGCTATAAAAAATGATCGCTTAGCTAAAATTTTAGCACAACCTAATTTATCTGTATTATCTGGCGAAAGTGCAGCGTTTCTTGTTGGTGGTGAGATTCCTATTGTGACTAAAGGTAAAGATGGCGATTCTGATGTTACTTATAAAGAATACGGTATTAAATTAAATATCAGTACCAAGGTAAATAATGACAAGCGTATTAGATTATTTATTAATAACGAAGTGAGTTCGGTTGCAGGTTCATACGCTTTTAATAATTACAATATACCGACTTTGCAAACTCGAAAAACAAGTTCTACTATTGATTTATCTGATGGTGACAGCTTTGTTATTGCAGGATTAATTAGCGAACAGGACTCAGAAACATTATCTCGTATTCCTTTTGTTAGTGAGATTCCTATTTTAGGGGCATTAGCTCGTAGTACTACAACTGGTCGTGAAAAGACTGAAATGGTCGTATTTGCAACGGTCAATTTAGTTACACCTAATAATAGCTTTGATGGTGTAGAGTTGCCGATTTTAGAGCGGACAGATGCAGTAAATAGTTTCTTTAATATTAAGAATAATATGGATAAACAACGACGAAAAACAGTACCAATATCTAATGAAAGTGAAAAGTTTATTAACGATATGGGTTTTATTGAATAAAAGATTAGTGGGATTCTTATGCAATTATTTGGTAATAAAAAAGATAAAGATATATCAAAAGAACCATCACAAGAATTTGTAGTTGGACGTATTTCTGGTTTTCAGATTGCTATTTTAAGCAAAAGACCTGAATTGATTGAAAATATTCGTTCAGTGCTTTTCCTTTACAATGTATTAGGCATGGAGATCTTCTCATTAGAATTATCTGAATTAAAAGAAGAGCCACGTTGGAATAAGTATGATGCTATTATTTTAGATATTGAAGACGAAAATGATGCTGAGCTATTATCCGAAAATATCAATCGTTTTTTTCCAATTCAAGCATCAACGATACTTATTGGTAGCTATGATTCGATTCAGTTTTCTGAATTTTTATTAAAAAAAGGAATTCATTTTTTATTAGAGAATAGTCAATTAGAGAAAATTCCTGATATCTTACACTCAAGGAGTGTCACACCACCAGGTTCAAGCCAAAGAGTAGGTAGCGTTATTGCATTTTTAGGCTGTAAAGGTGGAATTGGCACATCATCATTAGCAGTTCATACACTAAAAAAAATTAGTTCTTTAACAAATTATCCACTTCTTTATATCCAAGGTGCAACTACAAGCCCTAATGCAGATTTTTTATTTGAAACACCAATTCCTCAAGATGGTTCAATAGTTGATGTTGAAATGTCTTTACAAGTAAAAGTTGAACTTGCTGATAAGGCTTGGAAATATGATGATCTAAATTCAGGTCAATTTAATATTACTGTTATTGATCAAAATATGGGATTACAATCTTCGTTTAGGCATTTTGATGAGATCATAAAACTTTCAAACATCGTATTTATTGTAATAAATAGAGATCCCTTTTCAATCAAAGTTGCTAAGAGAATTTTAGATGAAATTTCGCGCATTAGTACACAAAATACGGATTTATTGAATAAACGATTTTTAGTTTGTTTAAATGAAAATCTCCCTTTTGATAAAAAAAATGCTTTACAAAATCAGGATATTGAGGAGTTTCTAGATAGAAGTATTGATTTTACGCGTAAATTTATTCCAAGAATAGATAAATTTAAAAAAGCACATACTAGCAGTGAAATAAATGAAATGGCTGCGGCTATTATTGGGAATAAAAAAATTAAAAAAAATAAACAAAAAATGTCTTTTTCAATATTAAAGAAAAAGAAAGATTAATCATTAAGATAATAGAGTAGAGCAAAAATTATGTTGAAATATTGGAATTTATTATTTCGTCAAAAAAATGCAAGTGTTTCGATAGAGTTTGCAATTGTCTTTCCTTATTTAATTGTTCTATTTTTATTTGTATTAGAATTTAGTCGAATTATGGTTATTGGTTCGGCTTTAGATCTGATGACTACTGAAATAACTAGAAAAACAGCGATTTCTCAACATGCAGATTATAATCAACAATTACAAGAATTAATAAATTCTGAAGTTCCTTCATGGCCATATATAACTGATCCACAAAAATTTAAAATAACTGTGAAATATTGTAAAAAAATTGAGGAGGCAATTAATAATAATTGCCTAAATGTTCCTGTTAGCGATGCTCCGATACTATTATTTGAATTGAAGTATGACTACAATGCTATGTTCTCTAATCTGTTTGGCCGTATACTTGACAGTTCTTTGGGGAAGAAGACTATTATTTACCGTGAGTTTTATCAAAATAATTAATAATTAAAGGAATGGAATAAAAAATGAGATATTCTGATAATTTTTTTCGTAATAAAGACGGTATAATTTCAATAGAATTTGCAGCATGCTTTTGTTTGTTTACAGTTTTACTATTTATTATCTATGATACTTACAGTAGTATTATGTTACAAAATAGATTAGAGCGGGCGAATTATAGTGTAGCTTCTATTTTTCGTGAAAGATCAGCAATTTATCCAGTAATAGATGGTTCGAATGTTCAAGATGTGGCTGCATTATGTGCTGATTCTAACTCCTGTTTTAATTCTCATGAGTTATTTGATGATACTCAAGTGAAAGAACTAAGCCGACTAGCGAGTTCATTACTAAATGGACGTAATGTTACTTTAAAAGTCGATAGTTTATTTATTTTTCAAAATGTTGCTGATCCCAAAAGCTTGGCACATGCGCAACTCGTTAATCTAAGCGCAAGTTCTTGCTCTTCTAGTATATGTAATAATGATAGTAGTATTGAGGACTATTTTAATTCGTTACCCAGTATGACTGATAATTTAAATAACTCACTTACTGACTATTCCAAACTTGTTCCGTATGTTGAACGAACAGCTAATCCCACAACAGGGTTAGCAGGGCGTTGGATTCCCTTATATCGAGTTAGTATGTGTATAGTTAACGAAGAAAGCCTTTATTTAAAATGGTTTAATTCAAGCAGAAAAGCTACTGATACTTTACCAAATTTATGTAGCAATATTGTAGTGTTATCACGTTGTAATGATATTTCAAGCTCTGATGGAAATTGCCCAATTTATTATCGGTAATCAACACACTTTTGAGAGTATTATATGAGCCATAATAGACATAAAAAAATTAATCATAAGAAATCTTTTTTT
Source organism: Gilliamella sp. (assembly GCF_024104075.1). Taxonomy (NCBI): domain Bacteria; kingdom Pseudomonadati; phylum Pseudomonadota; class Gammaproteobacteria; order Orbales; family Orbaceae; genus Gilliamella; species Gilliamella sp. The sequence continues at coordinate 11,310 of NZ_JAGGHR010000044.1, forward strand.
AAGTGTTCTTCAGGGAGTGCTATTATAAGTTTCGCCTTGATGTTTCCTGCAATGCTAATTTGTATGTTAGTTTCAATAAATCATACTCAAACGATGCGCGATCGTGCAAGGATCTCTGAAGCTACTAACGAAGCTTCGTTGGCTATTATCGCATTAAACAATGAAAATGCTGATAAGGCAGCAATTGAGCAAAATCGCAAAATGGCATTGAACTATATTAATTATTTTGTTTATCAAAAAATTAGTGATGATTTAGTAGAAGATGCCGATGCCTCTATTAATATAGAATATAATAAAGACACAAAGGTATATAGTATAGCCTATAAACAGAAAGTTGATTCATTAACGAGTAGTAAAGACAAAGGAAAAGAAAATCAATCTATGATTGTTAGCAATAAAACTGAAAGTTATGGTAATACAAAGAAATTTGATAGATATGACTCATTTGATATTGCTTTTATTAGTGATTTTTCAGGTTCAGCAACATGCCAATATGGTGATACAAGTTGTAATGACTACTCTCCTCAAAATGGAAATAGTGATCAGCAACGTCTTCAATATATGAAACAAGCAATAGCTAATATTATTAATAATTTTCAAGGGCATTCAGAGATTAAATTTGCATTAGTTCCTTATGATATTGGTGTGCCAGTTCAGCAAGACACTAAAAACCTAGCTGGTGGTGATAGTTATGGTTGTTCAGTTATGTACAAATTAAACAGCCCCTATGATAAAGTTGATTATAACTTTTGGGCAAATAAAAACATTGCGTATGCTAGATGGAGTAATTTAAAGGAAAGCGGAGGGATGGGAGGAGCGAAGTATTCAGATTATGACTATTTAGGTAAATATGCGAACACGGTTACTTATTATTTAGATTATTTTAATTATCGTTATTATTCACAAATAATTGGACCAGCGAAAGGATTAAATAATGATAGTGCCTTAGTGCATAATGGATTGTGCCGTAATAGACATCAAGCTGAAGTGCTTAATATGGGAAAAGCAAGGTATGCTTGCGGTGAAAATAATCTTGATTATCCATTGCGTGATGAAAATAGAAAAACTATTGAAAACCAATATGGTAAAGTTGTTCAACTATATGATTACATGTTTTCGGGAAAATATTCTGATGTACATTATTCATTTGCTAACACTAGAACAGTTGATGTACAAGGTACAATTGATGCATTGTTCAGTGGTATAAAAAGCAATACAATAACATTTAATCGACCTATTTCGCCTACTGTTAGTGATTTTTCGCCATTTTTTGGAATGTGCCAATCGCCTTTATATAGTAATAACATAATGAGCGAAAAGGTGATTAATTTACCAACTAACCATCGAAGGTTTTTAGAAGCATCAAAGCATATTGGAACATTTAAGGCGTATCCTCATTTAGTCCCTTTTAGTAAAAATGGAAATCATAATTCGGATTTACTAAATTATATCCAGAATGGAAATTGGCAACCTGGCGGAGGAACCGACACTATAACAGCCTTGTTAAGGACAGTTCCTGTAATGGCAAATGGATCTGCTAATAATAAAATGATGATTATTATTACAGATGGTAAAGATGATGCTGGAGCAGATATTCTTAGAGATAATTTTTTGGATGAAGGTGTTTGCCAAGCAATAACGGCTGGATTAACTTCAGCAACTAATAAAAATAACGGCTATATTGAAAGAGCAGCTAATACGGCGACGATCCACTATATAAAACTCGATCCTAATGCAGCCAATTTAACAACCGATGAACAATATGGACAAGTGTACGGAAAATGGTTTACTAAATGTATGAATGGCAATAGAGAATATTTACACGAGGCTCGAGATTATCAGAGTTTATTTGATACTATGATAAAAATTATTCAGACAGAAACGGGTAATTTTGTTAACAAAGATGAATCTAATCAATAATGAAATAGAGGTTACTCTAAATGAAACTAGCTAAGTTAATGGTATTATTTGCATCATGTTTATGCTTTTCATTATTTGCAAACGAAAGAAGTGATGCCGTCATGTTGACAAAAAAAGCAGCAACAATAAAAGTTCCGACCGCGACTAACTCTGTTGATAATGGTATTGCGATAGAAAATGGCGAGGTTTGGATCTGGGGTTATAGAGATCATGCTCAGCAAGGCAATGGAAAAATGAACATTCCCAGCAACGCCCCGCCAGATAGGGCAACCGTTCTTATCGAAAAAGGTGCTTATATTACGAAAGTAGCTGCTGGAATATATCATATGATTGCACTTGATGATCAAGGTAATGTCTGGGGGTGGGGACAAAATGGTGCTTATGAAGCAGGAGGTTATGCGACTACGCCTTGGTATTTACCCACACCTAGTTTAGTTTTGGAAGGTAAAGATGTTGTTATGATTGATTGTGGGGAGTATACATCTTTTGCTTTAACTCGAAGTGGAGAAGTTTATGCTTGGGGAACTGCCTATTTTGGGCAACAGGCAAATGGTATAATGGTCCCAGATAAAATAGCACCAACTGAAGTTCATCGTGTTCCTCAATCATATTTTAACAATAGTCCAGCTGTATCGATTGGAGCGGGTTATGAATCAGGTTATGCCATAAATGATCGTGGTGAAGTCTTTGCATGGGGAGATGATGAATCAGATCAATTTGGTTACGAAAATGCTCCATTAGGAGGGTGGGTTCACGTTTATCGAACTAGGCCAGTGCAAATTACTAATCTGCCACCAGGTATTAGTGGTGAAGATATAGTAACTATTACGGGTGGAAATCGTTACACTGCTTTTTTAACTTCGGAAGGTGAGGTGTGGGCTATGGGAGCTATAAATCACCTAGGTCTTGGTTTTGGTTATTTGGGGCCTAAACTATACATACCTGAAATGTATCATACTGATAAGAATGGAGAACGCTATAAAGTATGGTTTGAGACGAGTATGGCTGACCCCCAGTTTGTTATGGATGATGTTAATACGCTTTATTGTCGATTTGGGGGATGTGTTGCGGTCACTAATGATAATGAATTATTTACGTGGGGAGTAACACTTGCTGCAGGTGTAGAAAATGGTTCCCTTTGGCAGATAATGTATGGTTATAAACCCTTGAAAAGAGAAGTTATTGGTAATTTGACTAAATTTGATGGTGGTAAAGAGAGTATAATCTATTGGAATGATGAAGGGAAAGCTTTTGGCGTTGGATGGAATAATCATTTTAAATATGATCCTAAAGGTAAAGCTCCTCTTGTCGTTAATTGGCCAGGAGTAGAATTAAAATTTGTTACAGATGAGATGAAAAAAGTTTATGGTGAAGATTTTGTTCCAGGACAGTGATACTAATGGTTAATCAAGAATTAATTAATGATATTATTATTCTAGCTATTTGGGCATGTTTGTTATTTTCATGTTATACGGATTTAAAATATCGAACTATCTCAAATAAAATTGTTATAATAATATTCATTTTAGTTATTTTGAATTTTGCCCTTGGCAAAGGGCATCTAGATTATATTGCATCAGCTATATTTTTAATTTGTGGTCTATTCATGTTTTATTGTCGACTTGTTGGTGCTGGAGATATAAAATTAATTACTGTTCTTTTGATTTCTATTCCAATAAACAGTGTGCTGTTTTTCTTAGTCGTTATTACCTTTTTGGGGTTACCAATGGCAATCATTGCAATAATATACAGATCCTTCAAAAAAAATTCTGTTACATTGCCTTATGGGCTTGCCATTAGTGGTAGCTATTTTTTAACATCAATAACCTTATTTGAGGTTATACTGTAATAACTAACTTGTAGTTAACATCTTAAATATAATCGCATTTTTATAATAAATATCAATGTTTCCCATCCTCAATAAGGCGGGTGGGAAACTCTTTTTTAACCTGCAAACACTTAATAACTGTTATTCCTTAAAAATATTTAAAATATTCTTACACACAACTATATAAACATTTGGAATGGCAACACATTTTCAAACAAAAAAATTAAGGGGTAAGTGTTTTTTAAATTCAACGGGAGGCAAGTAGCCTA
>NZ_JAGGHR010000045.1:0-13913 GCF_024104075.1 Gilliamella sp.
AATTACCAGTCGCCGATTGAATACAAAAGAAATCGATGACCTTATCTTTTTGGTACTAAAAAGTGTGGACATACCAACATGATTTTCTAGTGACTGCCAACTTTTTTTGATTGTCTCATCCTTATAACCTTGTGACTTCTCCAATATAAGCCAATCATCGGCCACACTTTTAAGTGTTCTTATCTTTTGAGTATTGATTAACTCTTTTTCTAATGGGTCTTTATTTTGCCTAATTAAATCTCTGGATTCATTACGAAGATTTCTAGCATCAATTAAACTAACTTGAGGATAATGGCCAAAACTAATTAATGCCCTTTTTTTAGTTGATGGACGAATATAATTAAAGCGCCATATTTTAGAACCAGTCTTTTTAATCAGCAAATATAATCCGTCTCCATCAGATAAAGTGTAATCATTTTCTTTTGGCTTGGCGTTTTTAATTTGTGTATCAGTAAGAGGCTTAACTATTTTTACCATGTTATACAACTCGATGTTATATTCAAACGTATAACATAATATATAACATAAAAGTTTGAATTTTGCTAAATCAGGATGAACTTAGTTGAACAGCAAATTAACTGGAAAGCTTGTTAGATAAAGGTTTTTTGAACGTTTTTAAACTTACTTGATTCTTGCGATGGTGGCCCCTACTGGACTTGAACCAGTGACCAATCGATTATGAGTGACACGTATTATTTTATAGCGTAATTTTAATTTATTATAAATCAGATAAGAGGTTAGCCAAACTAATTTCTGTTCATTTATTCACTATTTTTTAGTTTATTTTACATTATCTACGGCACAAATATGGCACAAACATTTTTTAGATCCTCCATCCGAAATCTCACTTCAAAATTTCACATCAAAAAACAATCAATATAAAATACTCCAAATAAATACACTTTGCTTATCATGATAACAATAAACTACACACTACCGATTTACATACGCATGACACCCGAAGACTTCGAAATAGAGCTATCGGGCGAGTGCTACATTATCAACAGCGACGACGAGCACAATTATGTGCTATATCAAACAGCAAAAACACTATACGATATCGCCGATTTTGTAATGTTACATGACGCTGTTGAGTATTGTAAGTTGAAGATTGATAGTGTGTTTTGTTATCGATAGTTACCAGAGCCGAACAATCTAACAGCGAAATATTTTACATATCTTCGCCAAAAACTAACATTCAGTTCAGTGTTAGCTTGCAGATAAATATCATCTGCAATTTTTCGAGTAAATAGTGCTTTCCCGTACATGTAATCGTGCAATATTGCCGCTTTTAACGCTTTATTGAATTTCGGAAACATGAATTTAGCATACTTTGTTGAATCGCCGTCGCTAACAAATCCTTTTTTAACAACAATTTCAACTTGCTCACCATTGATAATTGGACGTGCAATTAGCGGTTTTAAAAGGCGGATTTTTTCACCACCTTTTAAAAAAGCGCAATGAATTTCGTCAAATTCATCAAATATCATCTGATACCTCACGAATAACAATTGGGTTTAAAGTGCTCGGTATCGGCTTTTCATTTTCAATCACATCAACAACGGGCATTTCTAATCGAACATCAATCCATCTACCATCGGTTATGTCAATCGGTTTTCCTGCAACAATTTGACAGCTTTCAAAGTCAAATTTTTTAGTATACGTTTTAACTGTGATGATATTGTTTTCATCAACTGAGTATTCAGCAAAGAATTTTTTATTGCCGTTTGCATCTTCGGGTAAAGTGATGTACCAGCCCTCTTTTGCAAAGCCTGAGCTGCCGTGAATTTCATAATGCCCGACATCAATACGTGTAGCTGTCACGCCGTCAGCCAAATCGTTAACTAAAGCACAACCTGATTTTTTAAAACCGCCAACTTCTTCAATGTTATCATTTGCAAATAGTCTTAATATTGGAGATGCTTTTTTCAGAAAACCATTACTGTCTACAGTTGAGTTTGCTGTTGTAATTGCTTCATACCAGTTTTCTTTGCCTCTTGATGTAGAACATCGATAGAAAATTTTAGGGGTTTTACTGTTTACAACTGAGAGCATTTCAATACCCCAAGTTGCTGAACTAGTCGGTAGCGGCAACAACGACGCAGATGATCTGCCTCCATTAAACGGCAAATCAGCTATGTCATCTGTTGTTGTGTAATAAAACGCAGTTGGTAATTTTTCATTTAAATCTGAAACACGCACACCAACATTTGAACCGAGACCGTAATCGCCTGTTTTCAATAGCTTAGAGGTATCAATTGTTGATGCCCATTTTTTTGCATCATCTGCTGATTTTTTTGCTGCATTGCGAGCGTTAACAACTTGTTGCAACACTTCTGGCGTAATTTCACTTTCAGCGGGATTCAGTAAAAAATCATTTAATGTACCGTCTTTTGAATCTGAAAATACCTGAATAGTACCGAGTTTTTTTGGTGGAAATCCGTTTATAATTAGTTTTACTTCATAGTCACATGGCAAAACGTTCATCATGTAACTACCGTTGCTTGCCACTTGAAATGCTTGCGTTTGTGTTAGTACTTTGCTTGTTGTTTTTTTTGCATATAACTCGATAGTACAGTTGTTGATAACATTTCCTGCACCGTCAGTTAGAATGCCTGATATTTTTGCCATAATTTTCTCCAGATAATAAAAAACCGCTACATGAGCGGTTGTTATTTTTTCAATGTCATTATTGTGATGGAATTCGGTATGCCAGATACTTTATATTTATCTGGCGTTTGCGTGCTAACAACAAGAGTTTCGTTGGCGGGTATTGATCTTAAAAACATCTCGCTGACAACAGGGTTAAGAACCGTCGTTTCTAATCTGTACCCCGCGGGGAATGGGTGCGAAATATTTCTAATAGTAATATCCAGCCTGCCAAAATCCCAATAATCTGGTTTTATCCCATCACCACCACCACCGCCTCCGTGTCTGATTGCAACCAATGTTACCGGCAGTATAACTAATTCTCGTTCGAACGGCTCAGGCGCTATAGTGACAGAGCCATTTTTTTTACACGTGTGCATTTTTACAATGTCACCGACAATTTGCATTGCTGTCAATTTTCCTTGAATCTGACAGTTCTCATTAATCACAACATTGTTTAATTGCCCAGAATTCGCATAAATATTGCCTGAGATGTTAGCTCGTCTAGCGTTTAGCGTACCGTCTTCTAGTAATTCAAAAGCTGGGGGATTACCTGCGCTGATAACATTACCGGCAACCATCCTGCCACCCATAATTAACGGTGCTTTGATTTCAGTGCCAGCAATTAATCTATCACCTCGCATTGTGCCAGTAGCGATTAAATCACCGTCCAAAAACATAGCAGGTTCAACCCAATAAGCACCGTTATACATTCTTGCTTCTGAATGTGCTACTTTACCTGCACCGTCTAATGAGTAGATAATTAATGTGGTATCGCGAGCAGGATAAAACCCAAATTCACGATAAAACATTTGAGTAGCATCATCATTGTTAGTCGGGAATTTACCGTCGTGAGTTTGAATTCTAAATAACCCTCCTGCGCCATTTTCTGCAATTAATGTCCGAGTGTTAGCAATGAACATCTCTGAGCGACCAACTACGTTAACCGCATTCACGCCGTACCAGTATTCAGTATCTGGCTGGCAATCAACATCAGTTAACGTCATCGCTCGACCAAGATAATTACGCTTCGCTTCAACTTCGGCTTTGGTCGTGCCTTTGTAGAATTCAAATTGTGTGCCTAGACTGGATACAGACGTCATAACAGGGCGTATAGCTACATTAAAACTACTTGGCGTGAGTACCAAGCCTGATGGTTTAGACGGTGGCAGAATAGAAAACGCAATCGTGGTTTCATCGCCCAATCGTCCGTCTTCTGCTACTCCTCGCACGGTCGCATTGAATTTACCTTGTTGTAGGTCCGATAGATAATACTCAGTATCATTAACCGTTTCTCTGCTAATCAATTTATCATCACGATAGATTTTTACCTCAAATTTCAAGTTTTGGATTGTGCGAGGTGTGGACCATGATAATCTAGCCTGATATAAATCAGATTCGGGGATAATCTCGGCTTGCAGTTGTTCAACGGGTGGAATTGACCAACCAAAAATAGTACCGCTTTCCGCTTCGAATTTAGCCCCGTTATCAACAATCGCCTCTTTTTGTGGTTCATGTTGTAGCGCGGTGATTGAATAAGTACCGTCACTATTTTCAGCGATTGTTATAGCCTTAAATAGCCTTGGTTTGATTTTATTGTCATATAGACCCCAAACGGAATACTCATCAACACTAACACTATTCACCAAAACAATTTGATTAGGTTTAACCTGAGCTTGAATTTTGATTTTTTGTAGTTGCATATTTGTGTCAGTCACACTTAAATACGCACTTTTCATGTTATTAATGTCAATGTCACGGTCTAACGTAATCGTACTGCCGTTTGCTTCTAAAATTCGACCACCAATAGTTGTACCCGCAAAATCGTTATCCGCAATACCAATGATATCACCTGGTAAATGACGGATACCTTCACGACCCACGCTAAATGTGACGGTTTGTGTCTCTAATTTTTCGGTTTGAATTAGCCATTTACCAACTCTATGCGCCTGTCCTCGTGATGTGCAACCGAACGCATCGATTTGCGCTACATTCAGCCCAAATCGTTTGATTAACTCGTCATCTGCAACGTACTCAGTTGTTGGCTCCCAATTGTTATTTGGGTCAATATAACGTACATGCACAGCAGTATGTCGCGATTTTTGTGCTGCTGATGTGTAGTTGAACTGCCCTTCTACCACGTTTGCATTTGCATAAATTGCCACAGGGTCGCTTGGTCTATCCATCACCGCAGTGTACTGCGTACCGTCCCAAATCGGCATAGCTCGAAAGATTGAGCACAGGTCGTGAATCACATCATACGCTTGGCGTTGCTCGGTAATGTAACAGTTGCATGTAAATCTTGGTTCTTTGCCGCCGAAACCATCGTCAACTAGTTGGTCACAGTATTGAGCAATCGTGTATAACGCAAATTTATCAACACCAAATTGTCCGATTCGATTACCCATACCGTAACGTGTGTTAGTTAGTATGTCGTAAAATATCCATGCGGGGTTATTGGTCCAAGCAAGCTTGAAATTACCCGACCAAAAGCCTTTATACTCCCGTGTGTTTGGGTTGTAGTTATCAGGCACTTTAACTATCATCCCTTTAATGAGATAGTTACGACGAGGCACACCACTAAACTGCGATGAATCGAATTTTAGTCCAACCACTGCGGTATTCGGGTATGAAAATTTAGTATCGTAGATTTCAGTGTATGAACTCCATAGCGTATTATTAACTAGCAATGATGATGTGCTATCTGGCGTTCTGCGAACTACACGAATATTAAACGGCTTGGGTGGTAAATCATCTAAAATAACCGAAGTTAAATACTGTGAGCGTGTTTTTTTATCGATTAAATCTACCGTTTTTACCGTTTTCCATATACTGCCCACACCGATTTGAATTTCCATGCTGACAGATGTTCTGTTGATGTTGCCTTTATTGTCCGTTGAGCTTAACGACTGCACCCCAACCGTAATCCGCACTCTGTCAATGTTTGGGTCGGTAATAGTACGTACAATCGGCGTTGTTGCTTTTACTTCCAAATTAACAGGCACTTCATTTTCGGTTGCAGGAAAGCCCTCAAGCGGTGATTGCGCCTGAATGCCTGCCGTCCATTCAACCTTAACGCCGTTAAAATTGTATGAACCGTCGGGGGCTTGGATTGGCGTGTCGTTTAAAAATACGCTTTGTAGACCGTTTGCTGGACCCTCTATCTGTCCTTCGCATAACAAATCAATAATACTAAGCTGTTGGTGTGACTTGAGGTTATCCTGCGCTTCCTTTGGCGTTTTTGCTTTTCCTGAACCTTTACCCATTTTTCTTCCCCTTTATGATTTCCGCCCACGGGATTGGTGTTGTTGGTTTTTTATCTGTATTCGTTGCGTCGTCTAATGTTTCAAGCCCTTGTGAAAGCACTTTAGAGCCGATTTTTGTTAATCCGTAGCAAAGTGGTACTGGTGCGCCCTGAGATATCGTGTTGTCTAAGTTAGAAAAATAGGTGTTTTTATTAGTACCGCCGTCTGCTGATTTGTCGGTTTTGGGTAGCTTGGTTAACATCATAGCCACACCGCCAATCATTAAGCCCAATCCTGCTGCCATTAATGGATAACCTGCAGGTGTCCAGTAAAAAATAGCCCCTACAACGAACATCACTGCACCAGCGATAAAGCTGAATGCTCCACCTTTTGCGCCCTCTGTTTTGGGTACAATATGAATAACAGCATCCTGAGGTATTCGACTGTGTAGACCAAACCGTAAATTGTCCGCATTCATATCTACGCCGTTAATTCGTACGCGGAAATAGCCATCCATAATCTGCTTTTTCAAGCCTTTTATCTGGCAATACAAACCATTCATCGCTTCCGCTGCTGTTTCTACGCTCATATTGAACTTATCGCCATATTGTTTAAGATTGCCGTAAAGTTTAACGATTGCCATTGTTTGTGTCCCCAGATTGAATGTGTGTACTTAAGCCAAAACCCGTCATATAAATCTCTTTTCGATAAGCGGTTTGGGCAGTGATGTAGGATGAATTGATTGCCGATATAGATAGCTGCATGATTAGGTGTTGTTGAGCCGAGGCAGACTAAAACAATGTCGCCCTCTTGGACATCCTCAACTTGTTCAAACTCATTTTTCGGTAATAAATCTAAGTAGAGATTTTGCCCGTTATGCCACCAATCATCTTGACGCTCATAATCAGGTAAATCGATACCTGTTAACATGTACGCATCTCGTACTAGCGTTAAGCAGTCAGTTTCACCGTGCTTGAATTCACGACCGAGTAACGGCTTAATGTATCTGAATTTGTGGATTTGCTTGTTGCAAACTAGCCACCAATCTACTCCCGTTTGTTGCTGATAAAACTGGTCGGCTTGGCTGAGTATCGGTAAGCCGTTTGGGTGAGAGTGAACAATTGCAGTTATTTCGCCCTGTTGTTCGGCTCTAATCCAGTCATCTGACGAAATTTCGAATGTTTCGGTTGGTGTTGGTGAAAGGTTGTTGCATGGCAGATAGGATTTATTATCAATAACAAATCCGCAGCACTCAGCCTCACCGCAAGAAATTGCATGATTAATTATTTGTGTTTTCATAATTAATTAAGAGAGTTTTGCGGCAGTTGGAAAACCACCAAAAGGAAGAATACCGTATTGGCCATGACGAAGCTTACAGCCATTTAGACAACGGCTACATTTATCTTTAGTAATATCGTTTGTCGGTTTATCAAATTCATCAGCTACAGGTCCACCTGTGTAACCACATTCTGATGAGCGATATATCCAACTGCACGTATTCGCAATAATCACACGAGCAGGAATTAGTGCCCCGTCTGATTCACACGGCAACGCTAATTCAAACGTAACAACCATTGAATTTTGTTGTTTAACTTGTTCAATGACATAATTAGAGATGATTTCGCAAAACGGGTCAGCATATTGATTACCATTTTCAAAGTTAACAGCGTCTAAGTATTTAACAGGCACTTCGTGACGGGTGACAACTGCGCCAAGTAAACCATCAAAATCAGCAATCAGACCAGTAATAAAGCCCATCGCATTGCTAACGCTCATTGTCGGGCGGTTACTAGTGCCCTGCCCGTTTTTTTGAAAACCCTCTACTTTAATAGGGTATGGCTCATAGATATTGCCTTGCCATGTAATTGGTCGCCGAAGCTCATTTAATCCATTATGAAAGCGAAATATCGTTTTATTACCGACAATCTTCGTTAAATCGACTTCATACAAATCAAGAATCGCATCTTGTGCTATTTTTGTAATGTCGAGTAGCATTTTTTTGGGGATCATGCGACTACCTCTTCAAATGTAGCGGAAATCGTTTTAGCTGCGCCGTTAGGCGTTGATGTCCAAGAACGGCAAACAACTTTGATCGTTTTGTGAGTGTTAGGCTCTCTCCATAAAAAAGCTTTAACCGCATTGTGTCGGCTAAGAAAATCATCAATCAAGCCGACATCTTCTAATAACCCGACAAATGTTACATTGTATGAGCGCAAGTTGTTGTTAATACCGTCCCGAATGCGTTGCTCATAGCCATCACCGAACTTAATTACCTTAACTTTTGGTGAAGCCGAGATTGTAGAGCTGTTTTGAGGTCTCCAGTGAAATGTTTCCATAGTTTTCTCCAGACATAAAAAAAGCCCGCAATTGCGAGCTTTAGGTTTTCAATGAATTAGTATTATTCTGTTAAATCTTCAAAATCATCACTTACAGGGGGATAAATGCTCCTTGCAATAAATTCAGTTTTAGGTTTATCAAGCTTTGCAAGACATACTTTACAATAGTATCTAAAATTATGTTAAGTTCATTTTTATTATTAAAATATATTACAACACCTCCCACCAATAACATTACAAAACTCATGACATTTACTAATGCCAATCGACTTTTAGCTTTGCATATTTTTTTATCTAATTTGTCCCCAGCGTCGGTAGCTGCTGAGCAAATTTGTGTTCTCTCCTCTAAAATTTTAAAACGCGTAAATGAAATTTTTACGCTTGCATTTAATTCATCAAATGAGTCTTTATATAATTTGTTTGAAACAAAAGTAATTAAAAAAATCATAAACAACCCAATAATAACTAACAATCCTGCTGGTAAATTATCAGCTTTAATTAATGCTGAAACTGCAATAAGAGCACCTGGTATTGCAAAAGCCTTATTTTGAGTTGAAGAAACAATGTCATTTATTTTTGAAGTGTACTCAATATATTTACTTTCTATTTCAGATAACACTTTATCTATAGAAAATTTTTTAGTATATAAATCAACCAAATCTTTATAACGGTTATAAATTCGCTCATCTTTTTCTATTATTTCTGTCAATACGCATTTATTGTCAACAAAATCTGAAATAGCAACTCTCAATATAGATTGTCTTTCCGATGTCATGACATCATCTACTTCAATAATATTTAAAAGTTCATCTACATATTCGTAATTAATTCCATCTATTTTTACTATTTCATCTATTTTGGATAAATTGTTAGATGGAATAATAATTTCAACTTCCTTTCCATTATTTTGATCTGGAACATAGTAAATGCATTTATCTGATAAAGAATGTCTTGCTATTTTATTTATTAGCCTGCTCCATTTTAAAAATAAGTTGATTTTTTTAATAATTGGTTCAGGCTTTAAAAAAGATATCATTTCATTATTAACTCGCTCTCCTCCGTCAAGAATAATGTAAAAAGATAATTCATCATCGAGTGAAGATGCTTTTACCCAAAAACTATCTAACGTAGGAAAAATCACAGTATTTTCTGCTAAATCGCCTTTTTTTATTGGAAAGCTAACCTCATTATGATATGAGGAATAATCTAAATCATCAGTTTCAACCCCAAACTCCCTTAAAAGTTCTTTTAAATTTTCGCCATTGACATCTTGTCCCAAAGAAATCTCAGTATATCCGTCATCGATCTCAATTTTACAAGATGACAATTGCTCAATAAGAGACTCTAGTTCCTTTATTTTATTTTTAGTGAATGTATCTTTATTCATTTTTACTTAGACCTAAGTAGTCATTAATGTTCTTAATATCATTTTCATTTAACTTAATTGTTATAGTTCCATCAGATTGGCTATAAGTGATTTTTTTGTTTTCTTTATTATTTATGCCTAAAGCACTGTAAGAAATTTGACAACAATAATCTTTTTCTGCATCTGCTAACGTAATCGTTTCAAAAATTTTCTTAGAATATGAAGTAGGCTCAAAAAATTCATTAATTTTATACTCCTTAGATGAAACAAAATCACTAAATTTTCCTTTAATTTTTTCATCATCCAATGTGCTTTCTATAATGTTTTGAATATTTTCTATCGATAATTTCTTATCAGCCTTTCTTTTTAATGTCTTGTCAAATAATTTTGTTATTGCATCTTGAACCTTATCTTTATCTTTCTTTTTAACATTCATATATGACAAAAAATCTTTAACAGCACGTGAAACCTCGTTTACACTTAGAGCACTATCAAGCTCTTCGTTACACCCCAAAGCTCTCTTAAAGAAGTTACTAGTTGATTTACCTGTGATAAATTGTAAGTACGGTTCTCCTTTATTTTCAGGGTAAGTAGCATCAAATAAAGTTAAATCAATCATTGCTGCCTGTCTCAACGAATCCATATTAATAGTTGGAAACATCCTTGGGATTAAATCACCATCAAAATTAAATCCATTATTATTATCAACCATCAAAATAAACAATCTACCTAGAGAATCCTCTTCACTTTCAATATTATAATGAATAAATATTATTGAACCTCCCTTTATACTTCGCCTATCAGCACTAGCCTCGGAACGAAGTTTTTCCATTATGATTGAAACAAGTTCTTCAAATTCTACTTTTCTTTTTGAATATTTAGATAAATTAACAGCAACACTGGTATTTGTTATGTTTTTATAGATATAACTATGGTTTTTTTTATGTCTTTTGAATTTTTCATCTACTTTAGCAATGAATTCCATAATATCGTTATCTGTTAATTTCCACAATTTACCAAGCATAAAACGAAAATTAGTATTTTCTCGCTTAAGATCTGCCGTAATAGCAAATTGAGGTAAATATGTAACTTCTGGTTGCTCTATTGATGAATCATGCCCGCAATCACTACAAACACCATTTACATCTAAATCACCATTACAATTAGTACATATTTTTTTAATAGTATCTGTCATATTGTTTATCCTTAATAATTAAATTAAATTTGTTAATTATAATATAAACAATAAATAATCATTATATGATCATTAAAACAGCATACTGTTCATATATACAGTACATCTTTTTTATAAATTTTGATAATTTTTTTTAACTATTAATTGAATTTGTTTAGACTTAAAAAACTTAATTAATTAATAAAAACCACCCGAAGGTGGTTTATTCGTATATTTGATTGCGATTATTTTTTAATCAAAGGCAGAATCCTGCCTTCGTTCTTACAGTCGTTAACTTATACTTGCCGTAATTGTTTCTTTTCTAGCTGTTGTTTAAACATTGAAGCAACAAAAGCACCGTCGCCAAAATGATCGTGAAGTCTTACACCGAAATTAGACCCCAGCATTTTAAAAACATCATATAAACGATTATCTATATAGAAATCATTCAACCAAAGCATGTGATGAACTAAACAAATTAGGTTGGTTCTGCTTACCTCAATCATATCTTTTCTTGTTTGTGAATGACCTGCCTCTTTATCAGCTAAATCTAACAACCATTTACGCACTTCTTTTGCTACATTTGTACTAGCAAACATTGCGATTAGATGCGCTCCTCGAAGTGAGAAAATTCGTACTGATTTCTTGCGTAGACTGTTGTTTATTCCATTGGTAGTCAATTTGACCACCATTGTCATTTTATCGGTGAACTCATCCTTGTTTCGGCTATAAATCTTTGTTACTGATTTAGAATCTGCATATTGTAAAAGCTTAGATAGCTCGGTGGACGTGATCCAAATTTGATTATTACGTTTAACTGGTTGCACGACTGTGCTGTGAAACATTAATTGATTTGACATGCTATATCCTCGTAATTGCCCCCTTTTTAGAGGGCTTATAATTTGTTGTTAATTGGTTAAGCGATTTCTTTATTAATAAGATGATTTTTGATTACATCTATTGCTTTTTCGTTATATCTAAATGATTCAACTTGTTTATCAGAAGAACGTGACTTATCGAGTACGAAAATTCCGTAGTCTTCTGTTTTTAAGTTGAGCTTATTAGCTATACGACCAATTTTGTTTGAGGATACGCCGAGTAAATTACCAACCTCACTAGCTGAAAATGTTTTGTTTTCAAGCTTGGGAAGTGGAATGACATTTTTACCAGCAATCGGGTTAATTGTATCGGCATAGATAGCTTGCTTAGACTGTTCGCTCAAATGCGGCAGATTGCTAAACATCTTATCTAATGCTCTGACTGACAATTCTATTGCTTTTGCTTGTCGATATTCAGGTAAATAAGATTTAAAAGGTCTTTGAATGTTTTTCAATTCACCTTTTTTATAGTCTAAAAATACTTGATTTACCATTAATTGGAATTTTGGACTAATCCAACCTGCGTAAGAAATAGCCAAAAGTTCGTGGGCGAAAGTACCTTGATTCAATCCCCCTTTTATGGATTGAACAACCGATACCGAGATCTCGGCATCGCTCAATTGTTGTTCAAGTTCCAATATAAGCTCTTGAGTGCCTTGCAATGATAGCCAGTAGCTAGGATTGTTTTTCTTTTCCCCTCCACTAGCTTTATGTAGCGCATTAAGGTTATATCGACCCTCTTTATCGGTTGTGATAGAGATTCCAGCTATTACTGGACAATTAGAGTTGTTTATATTACTATTATTCATGAGTTTTCCCTTATTTAGCGTTTGTGGTTAACTTGATTTGGGCTTTGGCTGTTGGCGCAGTTAAAGCCTTTAGTTTTTTAGATGCCTGCAATTTTCTTTTCCTCCTCTGTTAATGACAGCTTTACTCTGTTAATTAGTTCTAAACTAAAATTTCTATCATTTTTAATAGCTGAATTCTCAAGAATAGATTTCATCCAATCGGGAATTCTAGCTGATACTGGTACTTTATTTTCTTTCAATTTTTTCTCCTTATTTGCTAAATATTGATTTACTTCTGCTATACCTGAAAACCTTCTATAGTGAGTAGTACAGTCTGTTGATAAATGTCTTTTATATTTATTAGCTGGTGTAGGAATATCTTCCTCTCTCCATCCTGCTGCAAATCGCTGATCTAAAGTTCTCGCATTGATACCAAAAAGTTCAGCCCATTCATGTAAAGTTTTTATTTCGTTTCTGTATTCATAA
Organism: Gilliamella sp.; assembly: GCF_024104075.1. Taxonomy (NCBI): domain Bacteria; kingdom Pseudomonadati; phylum Pseudomonadota; class Gammaproteobacteria; order Orbales; family Orbaceae; genus Gilliamella; species Gilliamella sp. Next base: position 12,923 of record NZ_JAGGHR010000045.1, read on the forward strand.
TAAACAGTCCCTACTTTTCTCTTTGGGTCAAAATTAGGATCTTGACTAGCCCACAAACGCCAACCTACACTTTTTCTACATCTTTCAGCACAATCTTTTGCGTTGTCAGACGGAGAACCAACATATAAATGTTCAGGATTACAGCACGATGGATTATCACACGTGTGCAATACCCAAAAATTTTTGCTATTTTGAGGTATAGCACCATAAGCTAATTCATAAGCAACTCTATGAGTAGCCCAAGAATATCCTTCAAACCAAATCATTCCATAGCCATCATAATTTTTAGCTCCATTCCACTCATGACAACCATTTTTAGATATAGATAATTTAGATTTTAATTTTTTATCTAGTCCAACATGATCTCTAATTAAAGATATACTTTTTCTTGTTTTCATAATTAATAATAAAATGACTTAAAGTGTCATGGAATGTATAGTATACTAATTCTAATAATTAACCATGTCAATACATTTCAATACTATTTATGACAAATAATGACACTTTTGCAAAGCGATTAATACAAAGAAGAGCCGAACAAGGTTATTCTCAAGAAGAATTATCAAAAATATCTGGTATCGCAGCAGCTCAAATTTCAAGATACGAAGCAGGCCGAAATAAACCAAGAGCAAACATTATTGCCAAGCTAGCAGAAACATTAGAAGTTCCCTTTAATTGGCTAGCCTACGGTGATGAAAGTGAGTTAATATCACTTCAAAATAAAAAAGGAGAACATTGGCACTGGTTATATTTAGAGCCAAACTTAAGAGCTTTTATGGAAAATAAGGCTAAAAAAGCAGGCATATCACTAGAAGAAGAATTAATTAATGCTTTAAGTTCACATTACAAAATAAAAAATAATCCCTAACCCCAATAAAAGGAGACCAAAAATGAAAACAATGAATAAATTAATATGTAATAGTCTTTACTTAATCTGACGTTTGAGTTATTTTATAACACAAAAAGGAGAGTCAGAAATGAATCAAACTGC
>NZ_JAGGHR010000046.1:0-12916 GCF_024104075.1 Gilliamella sp.
ATTGTCCACTTTGTTCAGCTTGATCCGTTTTAGGTTTTTAGTCAGGTTTAACCTGTGTCAGTATGAGCTTAACGGATTGGTTTTAATGCCTTAAATAAAATAATAAAACGCTAGTTGATGGCTCCAATTTAAGCTAAATTAGGTATATAATTTGAAAAAACAATAAATGGGATCGGTAATGACTAGTCAAAATAGTGTGAGTTCTATTTCTGTTTCACATCTTTTAGAAGCTAAACCAGCTTTTTGTTGTCAGTTAGATGGTAAAGGCAAAGCGCTACCACTTAATGAACAGAGTAAACCTTCAATTTCACAACCATTTTGGATTCATTTAGATTTTGCTAAACAAGAAACCATCAATTGGGTAAATAATACAAATCTAGTTCCAGATTTGATTAAAAATGAATTGCTAAAACCTAAGCAAATATCCAAGGAAATTCGTTTTGAGTCTGGTGTTTTAGTGGTTTTAAAAGGTGTTAATTTTGTTCCCAATGAGCTTCCCGATCCTATTGTTACCTTTCGTTTTTATATAACTGATAACATGATTATTTCAACACGGCATCAACAAATTTCGGCTATTGCTGAATTAAAGGATCATCTAGAAAAGGGCATTGGTCCTGTAGATGTGGCGGATTGGTTGATTCAAATGTCTGATTTAATTAGTGATCAAGTTAATTTATCTTTTGATAGTGTTCACAATAAAATCATTAAGTTAGAGGAATCTGTTTTAAACCAACGTATCTTTTCTTATAAAGAAATTGGTCGAGTTCGTAAACAGTTGATCGTCTTACGCCGATTGTTATCACCACAACGCGATATTTTTGTAAAAATTTCGACTGAAAGAATATCGTGGATTGACGATAACGATCGCCAACGCTTGCATGATATTTCCTATCAACAAAATCATTATGTATCTGATATTGATAGCTGTTTATTAAGAATAGCTTCAATTATGGAACAAATTAATAGCTTCTTGGCTGAATCAACCAATAAAAGAATCTATTTAATGTCACTCTTTACCATAATTTTTACACCCATTACGTTTTTAACCAGTTTGCTTGGTGTCAATTTAGCAGGCATTCCTTTTAGTAGTGAAGGTTGGTCTTTTGTAGGGTTAATATTATTGCTTGTTATTATTTGTGTTATTTCAGTTATTTGGCTTAAATACAAAAAATGGTGGTAATAAAGCATCTTTAAAAATGGATGAAAATTTATGAATGTTTATAAAGTTGGGTATAAGGATATAATTGACTTTTTATTTAAAACCATAAAATTAATACTGATTCAAACTTATCTTGTTTGAAATTTTAATGAATAATTATTCTTATGCAACCTAATCAATCTTATCGTTTATTTATTGCCGAAAAGCCCAGCTTAGCAAGGGCTATCGCTGACGTATTACCTAAACCTCTTCAAAAAGGTAATGGTTTTATTAAAGCGAGTAATGGTGATGTGGTTAGTTGGTGTATTGGTCATCTCCTTGAGCAAGCCACGCCAGAAGTTTATGATCAGCGATATAAAAAGTGGGCAATTAACGATTTACCCATAGTGCCTGAAAAATGGATATTAATGCCTAAAGGCAATACAGAAAAACAATTTAATATTTTGGTAAATTTGATTAAGTCAGCAGAGCAAATAGTACATGCTGGTGACCCAGATAGGGAAGGGCAGTTACTAGTTGATGAAATTTTAAATTATTGCCAATTATCGCCAGATAAGCGCAAAGCAATTCAACGCTGTTTAATTAGTGATTTGAATGCCAGCGCTGTTGAAAAATCATTGCAACAATTACGCAACAATCAAGATTTTATTCCTTTATCAACTTCGGCATTAGCAAGGGCTAGAGCCGATTGGCTATATGGAATTAATATGAGTCGTCTTTGTACCATTGTTGGTCAAAAAAACGGTTATCGGGGGGTTTTATCAATTGGGCGAGTACAAACCCCTATTTTAGGGTTAGTGGTTAGGCGAGATTTAGAGATAGAGCAATTTGTACCTAAACCATTTTATGAAGTTTTTGCAGTGCTACAAACCAAAGATAATGAAATATTTAAAGCTAAATGGCAACCCAGCGAAGCTTGCTCGCCTTATCAGGACGAAGAAGGACGTGTTTTAGTTAAAAAATTGGCCGAAAATGTTTGTCAGCGTATTAATAAGCAATCAGGCACAATTGATAAAGTTAGTAATAAAAAGAAAGAACTTGCGCCACCAATGCCATTTAATTTATCGGCACTGCAAATTGAGATGGCTAAAAAAAATGGGCTAAGTGCCCAAGATGTGCTTGATATTTGCCAATCGTTATATGAAAAACACAAATTAATTACTTATCCAAGATCAGACTGTCGCTTTTTGCCAGAAGAACACTTAAAACAAATTACAGGTGTAAAGTCTGCCATTGAAAATAATTGTCCAGAACTACAAACCGCAATTAATAATGCTGATTATACTTTACGCACTAAAGCTTGGAATGACAAAAAAGTGGAAGCACATCACGCTATTATTCCAACGTTGCGTAAAGCTAAAATGGAAAACTTAACTGACAACGAAAAGGCGGTTTATCAAGTTGTGGCAACGCAATATTTAGCTCAATTTTATCCAGCATATAAATATGCTGAATTGCAAATTGATGTAGATATTCAAGGCGGAAAATTTATTTCTAAAGCTAACCAAATGCTTGATGAAGGTTGGAAAGTTTTATTTAGAACTAAAAACCATCAATCCCCAACCGATATGAATGACAATGAAAGTAATGGTTTATTAACTAAATTAGTTAAAAAGGGTGAAACCGTGCAATGCATTGATACTGAACTGGTTAGCAAAGAAACTCAGCCACCAAGACAATTTACTGACGCAACACTGTTGTCTGCGATGACGGGGATTGCCAGATTTGTTAAAGATCCCGAAATCAAAAAAATACTGCGTGAAACTGATGGTTTAGGTACAGAAGCAACAAGGGCAGGTATTATTGAATTGTTATTTAAACGTCAATTTTTAATTCGTCAAGGCAAAGCAATTCGCTCAACCGAGGTGGGTAAAAATCTGATTTTATCACTACCAGATATAATGTCGATGCCAGACATGACCGCCCATTGGGAATTGCAATTAAACGAAATTAGCAAAAAAGAGTTTTCGTACCAACAATTTATGTATCAACTTAATTTATCACTGTTAGATCTTGTTAATCAGTTAAAGAATGCAAGGTTGAATATTCAAGGTTAATATCTATATAAAAAACAGGATGAAATTTACTAATACTGTTCATTCTGTTTATTAATATAGCCATACTAATTAAATAATAATTTTAAGTGCTTTTTCTTTTTTGTTATTTTTATAACTCGATCAAATATCAGCATATATTAATAATATTATCCAAGTTAGCCGTTTTGAGTACATTTTTCTTAAATAAATGTGATAAAAGAAATCACAAAATAATTACCAAATTGGACTGATTATTATGGAGTAATTCAGATAGTTCCCTTTAAAATATTTACGTTAGTTAATAGGGTAGCGATTGTATATTCTATTAGATAATAGGGTTATCAATTTTATATAAAGTGAAGATGAAAACGGCGATAAGTGCCGTTTTTCAACAACTGTATTTATTTTTTCGTGATATAGGTTGACTTCTAATCCTTAAAGGAGTATAAAGAGCCCGCCTTTTGAGCTTTTCTTCCTTTTTTAGCTATTATGGAAGTTAAAAACGAGGGTGAAGGGAAGTTGAAATATAAAGTGAAGAGTTCAATTTACAGGAGAAATATGGACACTCAATCGGGTCACCCCAAGACTAGGGGAGACAAATTTAAACACATCATTATCGGTTAATGAACCTGTCTAAATAACCATTTTTTCAGTTCACAAACCGAAATTGATAAAACGGTAACGGTGAACGATATGTATTTTTTTACACGCTATCACACAAATTCAAAACACCAATGCGCGCAAAGTTTAATGGTGCGTGTTTTACATCTTTCAGAAAAACATTTAGAACCACCGAGTTGTATCTAAATTCTTAATTAATTCTGTTTGCTAATCAAATTTAATGCTCAGCCCAAGCTATAAGAAATAGCTTTATAGGCTACTTTTGTTATGCACTAAATTTTAGTTAATCACAAAATTTAATTATTTATTGTTATTTAGTAACAATAAATTGGCCTACTTTTGCCAAAATTATGAATATAGGTACTTATGATGACAAAAAATACATCAAAAACTAAAGCACAAAATAGTGTAGATATTAAAGCTATCAACGAAGCTCAAAGCAGTCTTGATAGTATTTTAGCTAAATTTCAATCCAGCCTTTCAGGATTAACACAAGAAAGTGCAAAGTCGAGAATTGAAACATATGGAAAAAATGAAGTTGCACGCGAAAAGGTACCATCAGTTTTAGTACAACTATTAATGGCGTTTAATAATCCATTTATATTTGTATTATTAGCGTTAGCTATTGTCAGTTTTGTGACTGATTTTTGGTTACCTTTGCAAAATGGTGAAGAGACAGATTTAACCAGTATTATCATTATTCTAACTATGGTATCACTGAGTGGATTATTGCGTTTTTGGCAGGAATTTAGATCGAACAAAGCGGCTGAGGCGTTAAAATCGATGATTCGTACAACAGCAACGGTGCTAAGACGTGCGCATAAAGATATGAGCCCAGAACGTATTGAAATTCCATTAAGTGAAATTGTTCCTGGGGATATTGTTTACTTGTCGGCTGGAGACATGATCCCGGCAGATATTCGATTGATTGAATCTCGGGATTTATTTGTTAGCCAAGCCGTATTAACAGGCGAATCGATTCCTGTTGAAAAGTACGACACATTAGGTGCTGTAACACAAAAAACATCCGATAATATCGAAACATCAAACATCAACAAAGATAATTTGCTTGATGTTAATAACATTTGTTATATGGGAACCAACGTTGTTAGTGGAACCGCCACAGCCATTGTTGTTGCAACAGGAGGGGATACTCATTTTGGCTCATTGGCAAAATCAATTGTAGGATCTCGTGCTGAAACTTCGTTTGATCGCGGTGTTAATAGCGTTAGCTGGTTGCTTATTCGCTTTATGCTAATTATGGTGCCAATTGTATTTTTTATTAATGGTTTTTCAAAAAATGATTGGGGCGATGCTGCACTTTTTGCATTAGCCGTGGCCGTTGGCTTGACGCCTGAAATGTTACCAATGATAGTGAGCGCTAATCTAGCAAAAGGCGCTGTTGGTATGGCAAAACGTAAAGTGGTTGTTAAAAGACTTAACGCAATCCAAAATTTTGGGGCGATGGATATTTTATGTACTGACAAAACGGGGACATTAACACAAGATAAAATTATTTTAGAGCATCACCTTGATATAAAAGGTCAAGTCGATTCATCTGTTTTGGAACTTGCATGGCTTAATAGTTATTATCAAAGCGGCATGAAAAACTTGATGGATAAAGCGATTATTCGTTTTGCCGAAGAAAAGACCAGCATGAAAAAGGTTGGTGTTAGCTTATACAAAAAAATTGATGAATTACCATTTGATTTTGTACGCCGACGTTTATCGGTGGTGGTACAAAATGGTGATGATAACCATTTGATGATTTGTAAAGGCGCAGTTGAAGAAATGCTGTCTATTGCCAGTTACGTTTGTGAAAATGACGAATATTTACCATTAAACGATGAACGTAAACAAGCTTTGATCGCATTAGCACATGAATATAATAAAGAAGGTTTTAGAGTATTAGCCGTTGGAGTAAAAAACATTCCGGCAAGTGAAACAAAACCACAATACACCGTGCAGGACGAAACTGCTCTCGCCATTCGTGGCTTTTTAACTTTTTTAGATCCACCAAAAGAAAGCGCATTTGAAGCTATTTCGGCATTGAATGAGCATGGTGTGGGCGTTAAAGTTTTAACTGGTGATAACGAAATCATCACCATTAAAGTTTGCCGAGAAGTTGGTTTAGAACCAGGCACGCCATTACTTGGCACTGAAATTGAAAAAATGGATGATGTCGAGCTAAAAAAACAGATCGAACAGCACACTATTTTTGCAAAATTAACGCCGCTGCAAAAATCGCGAATTATTCGGTTGTTGCAAGATAATGGACATACAGTTGGTTTTTTAGGCGATGGTATTAACGATGCACCAGCACTTCGCGATGCAGATGTAGGGATTTCGGTCGATACTGCAACCGACATCGCTAAAGAATCTGCTGATATTATTTTACTTGAAAAAAGCTTAATGGTTTTAGAAGAAGGTGTAATATGTGGCCGCGAGACCTTTGGCAATATCATGAAATATCTAAACATGACAGCAAGTTCTAATTTTGGCAATATTTTTTCAGTATTGGTTGCTAGTGCGTTTCTACCATTTTTACCTATGCTAGCGATACATTTACTTATTCAAAACTTATTGTATGATATTTCACAACTCTCATTGCCATGGGACAAAATGGACAATGAATTTTTACAAAAACCACGTAAATGGAATGCGTTAAATATTAGACGTTTTATGATTTGGATTGGGCCTACATCGTCTATTTTTGATATCACAACTTATGCATTAATGTGGTTTGTATTTAGTGCTAATAGTGTTGAAGCTCAATCACTATTTCATTCAGGATGGTTTATTGAAGGGTTATTATCGCAAACTTTGGTTGTGCACATGCTAAGAACACAAAAAATTCCATTTGTGCAAAGCACGGCGGCATTTCCTGTTATTGTGATGACTTTGTTAGTTATGGTGATTGGTATTTATATTCCATTTTCTCCACTAAGTGGGTTAATTGGACTACAACCATTACCGTGGTCATACTTTCCATGGCTATTAGCAACTCTATTTAGCTATTGCTGCGTTGCACAATTAATGAAACGTATCTATATCAAACGTTTTGGACAATGGTTTTAATTAACTAATAACAGCTAAGTGATACTAATATCGCTTAGCTAATTTAAGAAGTATTTATTTAAAAAATACTAAAAATCAAAATGTTAAATATAAAATAATAACAAAGGAAATAATCTATGAAAACACCACATAAAAATTTAATTATGCTAATTAAAAGCCGAAAACAAAAAAAGCTCAAGCAAAATTAAGCCATTAAATATAAAATAGTTAGCGCAAGGATTTTAAGTTAACACACAATAAAAAACCCCAATTATTGGGGTTTTTGTTTAATTGTTTATTAGTTTGAAATAAAACGATTAATTAAAATAATTACAAGTTGTAGGTAATTAAAAGTTTAGATAATTTCAGACGCTTTTTTTAGAATTTCATGAATTTCATCTTTAATTTTAAGTTTCTGTTTTTTTAATGCCTCTATCGTTTCAGCGGTATTGACAATAATTCCAGATTCAATATTTTTAATTTTTTGGTCGAGCTCATTATGTTGGTCGAATAATTTTTGAAAATGTAAATCGGTATTTTTTAATTTGGAAATTAATTCTCGATATTCTGGAAACATAGTGCCTCCTTATATGGGCTAGTTAGAATAATAACAATAGCAGCTATTGCTAATTCAGAATACAATATTATGTGTAGTTTTAATAGAAAAATTGTTTTAATAACCAAATATATTTTTATAACAAAACTGTTTTTATTGCAGAGTAAAAAACAACAAGGGAGTTATTCCATGAGTGAGTCGATTGTAGTTGCCAAAAGTCATGGTAAAGATTTATCAATTATTGCTGCATTAGCTAATCGTCATGGTTTAATTACTGGCGCAACTGGTACAGGTAAAACAGTGACATTACAAAAAATGGCAGAAGGTTTTTCAAAAATAGGTGTACCTGTCTTTCTTGCTGATGTTAAAGGCGACCTAACTGGGATTGGTGAAAAGGGCAAATTAACTGAAAAACTACAAGCTCGTTTAGCGAGTATTGAAGTTAATAATTGGCAAGCAGACTCGTCACCCATTGAATTATGGGATGTATTTGCTGAAAAAGGAATCCCCGTTCGTAGCACTGTGTCAGATATAGGACCTATTTTGCTTGGACGGTTACTCGATTTAAATAACGTTCAAGCAGGGGTTTTACAGTTAGTATTTAAAATTGCTGATGATAACAATTTATTATTAATTGATTTTAAAGATCTTCGAGCATTAATTCAATTTGTTGGCGATAACGCTAAAAAATTTACTACACAATATGGAAACATTTCGTTATCGTCAATTGGCGCAATTCAACGTGGATTGTTAACTCTTGAACAACAAGGTGCCGAATTTTTCCTTGGTGAACCAATGCTTAACATTCAAGATTTAATGCAAGTTAATCCTAAAGGTTACGGTATAATTAACATCTTATCGGCCGAAAAGTTATATAACTCGCCAAAATTATATTCAGTCTTTTTATTGTGGTTATTGTCAGAACTTTTTGAGCATTTGCCAGAAGTAGGTGATCTTGATAAGCCGAAACTTGTCTTCTTTTTTGACGAAGCTCACTTACTTTTTAATAACATTTCGCCTGCATTATTAGAAAAAATAGAACAAGTGGTGCGTTTAATTCGCTCTAAAGGGGGCGGGGTTTATTTTTCTTCTCAGAATCCGAGTGATATTCCTGATACAGTTTTAGGGCAATTAGGCAATCGTGTGCAACATGCCTTACGCGCATTTACCCCAAAAGATCAAAAAGCTGTAAAAGTGGCTGCCCAAACTATGCGTGCCAATCCAAGTTTTGATACTGAAAAAGCAATAATGGAATTAGGCGTTGGCGAAGCTCTTATCTCGTTTCTAGATGAAAAAGGCAGTCCAAACATGGTTGAACGTGGTTATATTATTGCACCGAGTTCAAAAATGGGACCTATGTTGCCAGAAGATCAATTAACTATTATTCGCCAATCATGTTTTTACAACAAATACGCACAAACCATAGATCGACAATCCGCTTATGAAATACTGAAAAATGGATTTTCGTTAAATAACCAATCCGATCAAAACAGCAATGGTAGCGATATAAAAAGAGACGATGATAAAAATAATAAACAAAATAATGGTGGATTGCTAAATTTTTTAAGCACACTACTTTTTGGTACTAAGGGGCCAAGAGGTGGACAACATGATGGTATCACCCAAAAAATAGCTAAAAGCGCAACAAGGCAAGTTGTTAATCAAATCGGTAAACAGATCACCCGTGGTATATTAGGTGGTTTAAAAAAATAACCAAAACGAAGTTATTACTTAAAAAGTCAGCAAAATAGGAGTATTTTAATGTTAAAAATGTTCATAGAATGGTATAAAAAACGCTTTAGCGATCCGCATGTTGTTTCGCTAATGGCTGTTATTGTTGGCTTATTTGTTATTATCTATTTTTTCAATAAAATTCTTCTACCGGTTTTAATTGCGATTGTACTATCTTATTTACTTGATAGACCGGTTAACTATCTACATAAAAAAAACATACCAAGAACACTGGCAGTTGTAATGGTGTTACTGCTTTTTTTAATGATTGTATTAGTTGGATTTATGATTTTATTACCATTAATTTGGCAACAAAGCATTAGCTTAATCACTAATATTCCAAACATGCTAAATTTTGCAAACAACTTTTTAACCACCTTGCCTGAACACTACCCTGAACTAATTGATGTTGGCTTATTCGACTCGATCATCCAAGGTATTACCAACAAAGTTGTGCAAACTGGTAATTCGTTATTGCAATTTTCCATTGTGTCTTTATTAGGGCTAGTATCTGTTGCAATTAATGGGGTATTAGTGCCCATAATGATGTTTTTTTTATTAAAGGACAAAACAAAAATATGGGGATACTGTTCAAAAATCTTGCCTAAGAACCGTACAATTTTGAACAAAGTTGCTGCTGAAATGGATATGCAAATATCCAATTATATAGTAGGCAATGTACTACATATAATTATTTTATCCATTTGTGTCTATATTCCTTTTTGGTATTTTGGTTTAGATTATGGACTTTTATTAGCAGTGCTTGTTGGATTATCTGTATTAGTGCCTTACGTTGGTATTATTATTTCAAGTATTCCGGTTGTATTAATTGCTCTATTTCAATGGGGATTAAGCGCACAATTTGGTTATTTATTGTTTTTCTATGTATTAATACAAGCATTAGATGGTAATTTATTGGTACCTTGCTTATTTTCTGAAAAACTTAATTTACATCCATTAGTTATTATTTTAGCGGTAATTGTGTTTGGTGGTTTATGGGGATTTTGGGGAATATTTTTTGCAATACCTTTGGCTACATTGGTTAAAGCAATTATAAATGCATGGCCAAAATCAGACGAATTAAATACTATCAATAGCGAAGTAAAAGCAGATTAATGGTTAATCTGCTTTTAATCAGAACTATTTGCTGTGTTTTTTAAGATAGTCTAAAACTACTTCGTGATGGTTAGCGGTTTTGAAATCATCAAACACTTTTTCGATTTTACCGTCTTTGCCAATTAAAAAGCTTATACGGTGAATCCCATCGTAGGTTTTTCCCATAAACTCTTTTTCGCCCCAAGTACCAAATGCTTGAGCAACTTCATGATTTTCGTCAGATAGCAGCGTAAAATTTAACAGCTCTTTTTCGATAAATCGAGATAACTTCTCAGGTTTATCGGTACTTATACCAAGGATCACCACATTATATTTTTTGAACTCATCAGAACAATCTCGCAAATTACATGCTTGCACAGTGCAACCAGGTGTCATCGCTTTTGGGTAAAAATAAATTAAAACACGTTTGCCTTTAAAGTCATTTAAGCCTACAAGCTCTCCATCTTGGTCTGGCAACGAAAACTGAGGTGCTTTTTCACCTTCTTTAAGTGGATTAACCATATGATTATTACCTATTTTAATAGTTTAATTTTTAATTGGAAATATAAAAAGTGCCATACATCTAAACTAAGTTATTAAAAAAACGACTTGCTGCATCAATGGTATGATTGATCTCTTTATCTGTGTGCTTAAGTGACATGAAACCAGCTTCGAAAGCTGACGGTGCAAAATAAACACCTTCATTTAGCATATGATGATAGAATTTCTTAAATAATTCAACATTACACTGCATCACATCTTGATAAGTGGTTACTTCAGAAGCAGTTGTAAAGAATAATCCAAACATCCCTCCTACATAATTCAACACTAACGGCACATTATGCTTTTTAGCTACCGATAATAAACCATCAGCAAGCGATGCGGTTTTATCTTTTAACTCTTGATAGATTCCAACTTCCATTAACTTGGTTAACGTTGTGTAACCCGCTGCCATTGCAACGGGGTTACCTGAAAGCGTTCCAGCTTGGTATATTGGACCAGTTGGTGCTAATTGCATCATAATATCTGCACGACCACCAAACGCTCCAACAGGCATACCTCCACCAATAATTTTGCCTAAACAAGTTAAATCGGGCACAACATCATAATAATCTTGAGCTCCGCCCAGTGCGACTCGAAAGCCTGTCATCACTTCGTCAATGATTAATAACGTACCATACTTATCGCAAAGTGCTCGTAAACCGTGCAGAAACTCTTTTTGAGCTGGCACGCAATTCATATTGCCCGCAACTGGCTCAATAATGATGGCGGCAATTTGGTCGGGATATTGCTCAAATTGTTTTTTAACCGATTCTAAATTATTATAATCACAAACTAATGTATGCTTAACAAAATCATCAGGTACACCTGGTGAAGTTGGGTGACCAAAAGTAAGGGCACCAGACCCCGCTTTAACTAACAAATAATCAGCATGACCATGATAACAGCCTTCAAATTTAATAATCTTATCACGTCCAGTAAAACCACGTGCAACACGGATGGCACTCATGGTTGCTTCAGTTCCCGAATTTACCATACGCACCATTTCAATTGAAGGCATTAATTGAGTGACCAAATTAGCAACTTTGGTTTCAATTTCGGTTGGTGCTCCATAACTCAAACCGTTATGAACAGCGTTAATTACCGCATTGGCTACATCGGGGTCATTGTGTCCAAGGATCATCGGCCCCCAAGAACCAACATAATCAATATAGGCTCTTTCGTCCACATCATAAATATACGCACCGTTTGCACGCTCGATAAATAAAGGTGAACCACCAACGCCATTAAAGGCGCGAACAGGCGAATTAACGCCACCAGGCATAACTGATTGAGCCTGATGATAAAGTTTTTCTGATTTGAAATTGTTTAGCATAATCGAGATAATCTCTCTAGAAAATTTTGTTGTATTTATTCATAAAATCAAAATAAATTCAAGCTAACTATGAGAAATTTATTTAATAGAAGTTTTCTATTTTGTATTTTCATTTAGCAAAGGTATATAATGCAAAGATCAATATATTAGGAGAAGAATATGAGCGATGCTTTACCGATTAACTTTACTGATGCTGCAGCCAACAAAGTAAAATCATTAGTCACTGAAGAAGAGAACCCAAACCTAAAATTAAGGGTGTATATAACAGGCGGTGGTTGTAGTGGATTTCAGTATGGTTTTACTTTCGATGAAAAGGTAAACGAAGATGACTTAGCTATTGAAAAAAATGGTGTATCTTTAGTTATCGATCCCATGAGCTTACAATATCTAGTTGGCGGCACTATCGATTATGTAGAAGGTTTACAAGGCTCTCGTTTTGTGGTTGATAATCCCAATGCAACAACAACATGCGGTTGCGGTTCATCTTTCAGTGTTTAAGCCATATTTAAGTTTTAAAAATACCAATAACGTTATGGGAAGATAATAAACCATAACTTTAACTTTAATTTTTATAGAAAGATTAATAAAAGCCATAAAAAGTGACAAACATTGAGCAGTTAAACAATAATTTTTAATTTTTAGTTGACGGCAAAATTAAGATGGGTAAAATGCACAGCATTCGAAACGCAATTACCTTTTGGTAATAAGTTTTGAGCCCGGGTGGTGAAATCGGTAGACACAAGGGATTTAAAATCCCTCGGCCTTTTTGGCCGTGCGAGTTCAAG
>NZ_JAGGHR010000047.1:0-12081 GCF_024104075.1 Gilliamella sp.
TTACCAGTCGCCGATTGAATACAAAAGAAATCGATGACCTTATCTTTTTGGTACTAAAATGTGTTGCCATTCCAATGAAATACCTAATTATGAAAAAAGAGATCATTGCGAAGTCGATTTCTTTCTGATTAGTGGTCCCGATGGTGAAAGATTTGAATTTGACATGACAAAATATTTCTTATTCTTATCAAGAATTAAATAGATATACTTTGCGTAAAACTACCTGATAAACAGGTAGTTTTTTTTGGATAAATTAATCCACATAATTATTTCATCATTTCAAAAATTGTTGTTCATAAGCTCTTGCTTTTTTGTCGTCAAAAGCATGTTCCCAACGCGCAATAACAATTGCTGCTAGTGCGTTACCAACCACATTAACTACCGTTCTGCCCATATCTAAAATACGTTCAACCCCCATAATATAACCAATTCCTTCAAGAGGAATACCAACACTACCTAGGGTTGCCGATAAAACAAGAATTGAAGCACCAGGTACACCTGCAATCCCTTTGGATGCAATCATTAAGGTGATGACAATAATAATTTGGTCTAAAATAGTTAAATCTATGTGGAATAACTGCGCTAAAAAGATAACAGTAATACTTTGATAGAGTGTTGAACCATCAAGATTAAATGAATAGCCTGTAGGAATAACAAAACTAGTTATCGATTTTGGTGCTCCATAAGCCTCCATCTTTTCAATTATTTTAGGCAATGCAGTTTCAGAACTTGCGGTTGAAAATGCAATCACTAATTCTTCTTTCAAGATTTTTAATAATGTAAAAATATTAAATTTGCAAATTTTACAAACCAGTCCTAATACCACTAACGTAAAAATAATCATTGCCGAATAGACGGTTAAAATTAATTTAAGTAGTGGAAGTAAAGATTCAAATCCATATTTAGCAACCGTTACCGTGATAAGTGCAAATACACCAATAGGTGCATAACGCATTATCATATTAGTTACTTTAAACATAGTATCTGAAATTACTTTTAAAAATAAAAGAAAAGGTTCACGTTGTTTATCTGGCAAAGACATTAAGCCTAGACCAAAAAAGACACAAAAGAAAATCACAGGTAAAACAGCACCGTCCGTCATAGCTTTAAAGATATTAGCAGGAATCATATCTAATATCATAACAATTAAACCATGAGGTTTACCGCTTAATTCTTCAGCTGCTTGGGTATACTTACTAATGTCTGTCGTTGCAAGTGTTGAGGAGTCAATTCCCGAGCCAGGTGAAAAAATATTTCCCCAAGAAAGACCTAATAAAATAGCAATAGTTGTAATAATTTCAAAATAGAGAATTGTTTTAAAACCTAAGGTCCCTAACCGTTTTGAGCCACCAAGACCTGCAATACCTAGAGTTAAAGTACTCAGTATAATTGGCAACACAATCATTTTAATTAACCGAATGAAGATATCGCCTGCAGGCTGAAATATATTTACTATTGAAAATTGATAATATGAATGCAAAGGGTGGTTTGTAGCAGAGAGCTCAAATAAATAAGCACCTACGGCAATTCCTAGAATCAAAGCAATCAAAATTTGCCATGCAAGATTTGTTAATATTTTTTTTATTAAAAATGACATCTAATACTATTCCTTTTTACGATTCTTTAAAATAAAAAAGGATTAGCAAAACTAATCCTTTTAGATTATTAAATAATTAATCCTCGGACACTTGAAGTGAATCGTGCCGTTCATTATTTTCCGATACCTCCGATCCACTTGCGTCATCTTCTGTCTCGGCTATTCGTTGTAATCCCACAACTTTTTCGTTGTCAGCTGTTCGAATAAGCATGACACCTTGAGTGTTACGACCAACAATACTTACCTCTGAAACACGAGTACGAACAAGTGTTCCTGCATCTGTGATTAGCATGATTTGATCGGTTTCATCAACTTGAACTGCGCCAACAACAGTACCATTTCGCTCACTAACTTTGATAGAAATAACACCTTTAGTTGCCCTTGATTTGGTTGGATATAGTTCTTGCTGTGTGCGTTTACCATATCCATTTTGAGTTGCTGTTAAGATTGCGCCACTACCTCTAGGTACAATTAATGAAACCACTTTATCATCGCTATCAAGTTTTATGCCACGTACACCTGCGGCCGTTCTGCCCATACAACGAACTTTATTGGCTGGAAAACGAACAACTTTACCATTAGCAGAAAATAACATAATATCTTCAGTCGTTGAGATTTCACCAATCAGGTTATCATCTTCTGAGTCAATATCTTCAACAATGGCATCATCATTAAGTTCTTCATCATCTACAATAGCTGATGGATCATTGCTAGTTAAATCGACGCCAATTAATTCATCATCATCACGTAAATTAATCGCAATAATACCGCCACTTCGTGGACGACTAAATTCAATTAAAGATGTTTTCTTAACTGTACCTTGTGCTGTAGCCATAAATACACAATGTTCATCATCAAATTCTCGAACAGGTAAGATTGCAGTGATTCGTTCGTTTTCTTCAAGAGGTAACAAATTAATAATTGGACGACCTCGAGAACCACGGCTGGCTTCAGGCAGTTGGTAAACTTTCATCCAATATAATCGACCACGGCTTGAGAAGCAAAGAATCGTATCATGGGTATTGGCAATTAATAGTTTTTCGACAAAGTCTTCTTCTTTAATTTTAGTGGCAGATTTACCTTTACCACCTCGACGTTGAGCTTCATAATCTGAAAGTGGTTGATATTTTACATAACCTTGATGGGAAAGAGTAACGACCACATCTTCTTGAGCAATAAGATCTTCAATATTAATATCTGCGCTGCTCGCTGTAATTTCTGTTCGTCTAGCATCTTGGAATTGGTCGCGAACGCTTTCTAATTCTTCACGAATCACTTCCATTAAACGTTCTGAGCTAGCTAAAATATGTAATAACTCACCAATTTGAACCAATAATTCTTTGTATTCATCAAGAATTTTTTCATGTTCAAGGCCGGTTAAGCGGTGTAAGCGGAGATCTAAAATCGCTTGAGCCTGTGCTTCTGATAAATAATAATGTCCATCATGAATACCAAACTCTGGTGCTAAATCTTCTGGTCTAGCTGCATCATTACCTGCTTTTTCTAGCATGGCAGCAACATTTCCAAGTTGCCAAGCTTGGCTCAATAATTTAGTTTTTGCTTCACTAGGTGTTGCAGCAGCACGAATAAGCTCAATGATAGGATCAATATTGGCAAGTGCGATTGCTAAACCTTCTAATACATGAGCACGTTCGCGTGCTTTGCGTAATTCATAAATGGTTCGACGAGTTACAACTTCTCGTCTATGAAGCACAAAAGCCTCAATCATTTCGCGTAAATTTAGGAGTTTTGGTTGGCCTTTATGTAAAGCCACCATATTGATACCAAATGAAACTTGTAATTGAGTCAAAGAGAATAGGTTATTTAATACAACTTCACCAACAGCATCACGTTTGATTTCAATAACTATGCGCATACCGTCTTTATCTGATTCATCACGTAATGCCGAAATACCTTCTATTTTTTTATCTTTAACTAATTCTGCAATTTTTTCGATCAGTTTTTTCTTATTAACCTGATACGGAATCTCATTAACAATAATGGTTTCACGTCCACTATGATCATCAACTTCTATGGTAGCTTTAGAGCGAATATAGATAATACCACGACCTGTGCGATACGCATTTTCAATACCTTTTCGACCATTAATTAATGCTGCTGTTGGAAAATCTGGCCCATGGATATACTCCATTAAACCATCGACTGAAATATTTTCGTCTTCAATAAAAGCCAAGCAACCATTGATAACTTCAGAGAGATTATGAGGAGGAATGTTAGTGGCCATACCAACAGCAATCCCTGATGCGCCATTAATTAATAAGTTAGGAATTCGTGTTGGTAACACATCTGGGATCATTTCTGAACCATCGTAATTAGGTGAAAAATCAACTGTCTCTTTATCTAGATCAGTTAATAATGCTCCCGCAAACTTTTGCATACGAATTTCAGTATAACGCATCGCAGCAGCTGAATCGCCATCAACAGAACCAAAGTTACCTTGACCATCAACCAACATATAACGTAATGAGAATGGTTGAGCCATACGTACAATTGTGTCATAAACTGCTGAATCACCATGTGGATGATATTTACCGATTACATCCCCAACAACACGAGCAGACTTCCTATAAGGTTTATTCCAATCATATCCAGCTTCATGCATAGCAAATAAAACGCGCCGGTGAACAGGTTTTAAACCGTCACGGACATCAGGTAAGGCACGCCCAACAATGACAGACATTGCATAGTCAAGATAAGAGGATTTTAATTCATCTTCTATATTAACGGGGGTTATTTCTTTGGCTAGTTCGGTCATAACACCATGTACTCTTATTAATTTAAGTCATCAAAATAGTTCATAATTATAGCATAAAATCGCTATTAATGCAGAATTAAACCTTCTTTATTTCAGCTTATTTACTGTGAATAAATAGTCTATTCTCGATTAATTGGCACAAGCAATTTAGAATCATAGCGTGCATTTCGTATGCCATCACTTTTTTGTAAGACGGAATTCTAATTTCAATATCGTTCTGGCCTAATAAGCCAATAACTTCACCACCATCAAAAGCAGTTAATGCGACAATTTTCATATCTTTAATTACCGCTTCTTGAACTGCACGAATGATAGATCTGCTATTCCCTTGGCAAGTTGCTATTATTAAAACATCACTTTGTTGCCCTAATGCTTGAATTTGACGAGCATAAATCTCCTCATGATTAGCTATAGCACTTAATAAAACATTGTCTGATACTAAAGCCATTGCAGGAATACTTGGTCTTTCAATATTAATACTGGTGATTAAACGTGAAGTAAAGCTTTGTACATTAGCTGCTGATGAACCATTACCACAACTCATAATTTTGTTGCCATTAAGTAAACTATCGACAATAATATTTGCTGCCTTTTCAATAGAATAGCCAAGTGATTCTGCCATCACGATTTGAGTTTGAATACTTTCAGTGAAGTAATTTTTAATTAAATCTTGCACACTTTTCACCTAAAATTAAAATGCATTAATAATCCATTTTTTGCTGTTACCTGTAATAGCAAAAATATCAAACCTAAATTCTGTATCTTCAATATTTAAATTTTGCGCCATCATCCATTGTTGGGCAGCCTGCCTGATTTTATTTTGTTTATTTAGTGTAACTGTCATCTCCGCATCACCAAAGTTAGCATTTTTTCGATAACGTACTTCAATAAAAACAAGACATTTATTATCAAGCATAATTAAATCCAGCTCTCCAAAGCGAAATTGGCTATTATGTGCAAGAAGTATAAGCCCTTGCTTAAGTAAATATTTGCAAGCTATATTTTCATAATGCTCGCCAATTTGTTTTTTATTCGCTTTTTGAATCAGATTTATCTTCACCATAAATATATTGCTGCCAGGAGAGTGCACGTGTCACTTCGCATTGATCACTTGTTGATAATTTACCTGTCATACCATCTAAAAAATTAGGTTGATATGAATTAAGTTGATTAAAACGATTTGTTAGTCTCCACGCATCAATGCCCATTGCATACAGGCGAATTAATGAATAATCTTTCTGAATGTTGCTAGGTATATTTGTATTTACCTTATCCATTTGATTTATAACCATAGGGATATCTGCATATTCAGTTTTATTCATATCATAATTAAAGTCATTAGAAGCATTAGCTACATGACTTTTAGAACTTGAATAAAGTGTAACCGCAGATGAATTTCCAATAGTTTTATTTGCACCCATATCAAGCATTGGCTTTATCAACGTCAATTCATCATATGAAGAATAAACATAAATAGCATCAAATCCAGCAGATACCATTCCCCCTGATAGCGTTTCATCTATCAAAATAGGATTGCCAGCAAGACTAATCCCTATGTTACGATTCATATTGGCGCTTAGTGTTTGAGTGTTACCAAAATATTGTACGTAAGCTTGTGAACTATTTGCTGACAATTGTGACCACTGTACAGCAAAACTTTGTGCAACACGTTTACCCAAATCATTTTGAGGGACTAACAGTAATGGTTTTATTTTATTTTGAGAATAAATATGGTCTGCCGCATCTTTTGCTTCATCTTCAGGAGATAAAGCAAAATAACAAATTTTATTTGCAGACGTAGTAGTGTTATCAACCTTATTCTAGGCTAAGAGTGTAATAGCTGGCTCTAGTGATTTTAATTCAATAACTTCTTTCTTTAATAAAGGACCTACAATTAACTCAACATTTTGTTCCTGTGCTTGCTGGATTAAAGTATTCATTGGCGCACTAGTTGTATCAAGTATAATCACATTTTGTTGTGGTTCTTGTGGAAAAAACTTAATACCATCCATGTAACCTTGACGAATTGTTTCACCAAATATACGTGAAGAGCTATTTAATGGTAACAATAATGCAACTTTTTTTGCATTAGCATCAACAGCAAGTGTTTGTTCTCCAGTTAATATCGAGATAATCTCTTTTGCGGGATGATCTGGATATTGTATAGCCCAATTGTTGATAGCTTGTTTTAATAGCTGTTTTTGATTTTCGGATTTTGTGGCAATAATTTCTGGTGTATCATCATCTTGCGGAGTGGATGCTTTACTCGCATTTTGGTAAGCATAAGCTAAATCAACCCAACCTTGTAATATAGTTTCATTTTCATCAACTAAAATTTTGCGGATTTTACCAGATTTTAATTTACGGAAAAAATTCCATGTATTATTTAATAATTGCCTTTTTTCTGTTTCTGATACATATTTTTCTAATTGAAGATAATCGTGGGCTTGAGCATTAATATCTTTACCATTTATATCTAAACCCAATTTAATAATGTAATAACGATACAGTTGTGAATTAGACAAATTTTCAATAGTGAATTGATTCAGATCAAATGATTTCCTTTTTTTTACAGCGATTTGCCCCTCTGATAATAACTTTTCTTTTTGTTGCTCATCATTAAGTTTGGGTGGTAAATTTGATAATAATGTAGTTGCTTGTGAAAATTTATTTTCTTTTATTAGTGCACGAATAGCTAATAATTGCCAATTAACTTTATCTATTCCAGAACTATTATCTGCTTGTGAAAGATAATAACTAGAATTTTTGTTATCATCAAAGTTAAGAGATTTCTCTGAATTTCCTAAAGTACAACATACCAAAAATGTAAATAATGGTATTATCAATATAGCATAAAAGTAACGTTTCAAGTTCATACCTACTCTCTTATAATTTTGTTATCCCCAAATTCGTTGTACATGAACCGTAATTTCTTCTCGATCATGATAAAGCTGTTTTGCTTGAATTTGTACGTTGATTTTTTTATTATTTAACTCTTTATTTAACGAATATAGATTTTGTTTTACTTCTTCATAACGTTTTTTCATTGGTAATTTGAGGTTAAAAATAGCCTCTCTACACCAACCATTAATTAACCATTTGGCTATTAATTCTGTTACTTTAGCTGGTTTCTCAACCATATCACAAACCAACCAATAAATATTATGCTTTTTAGGTATAAATTTAAAGCCATCTTCCCGATAATGTTTAACTTGTCCAGTTTCCATCAATTTTTCATCCATAGGTCCATTATCAATGGCATAAACCATCATACTTCTTTTAACCAGTTGATAAGTCCAACCTCCAGGACAAGCACCCAAATCAACAGCGTTTAAACCACCTTTTAATCGCTCCTCCCACTCATCATAAGGAATAAAAATATGAAAGGCTTCTTCTAATTTTAGTGTAGAACGGCTTGGCGCATCAGAGGGAAATTTTAATCTTGGAATTCCCATATAAAAAGGCGAATTATTTTGACTTAGTGAATAACCAACATAACAACTGGTATTACTGATAAAAAATAAGTGGACAACGGGTCTTGATGGATTCTCAATTTTTAATAAAATACGTTTACTTCTTAATGCTTGACGAAGGGGTACGGTAAATTTACGACAAAAGCCAGAAAGCGCTTTACCTTCATTTGTATCAGCAACTTCAACACGTAGATCGCCAGCTTTATCAATACATCCAGATAATGCATCAATGATTGGAGAAATACGGTTATCTGTAGGTAAATCAACTAATAGATCACCTGCTACAAACATTTGCCTTGCAAAAATTAGTGTTCGAAAATCTAAATTTTTTATTAATAATTGTGCATCATCATCTTGATAGCATTCAAAAACAACATAACCACTGTTTTCTTTAACTTTAGCAAAGCCATATACTTCTTTCTGAGCGGCTTTATCTGTAATTTCGTTAGCACACTCTTTTTCAAATCCACAACGGCAATAGAGAATAATTTTGTTTAGTTTTTGCATATTGTAATTTTTTGCTCTTTCAACAGAAGCTATAAAAAATATTCATATTAATCAGATTGAACATTATCGGTATATAAAGGTGCTTCACCTTTTGGGCGAGTTTTAAATCTTCGATGTAACCACATATATTGTTCAGGTGCTTTTAAAATTTCTTGTTCAATGGCTTTGTTCATAAAAGTAGCCGCAAGTACATCATCATCAATTGGATAACCCTCAAGCTCTGATGTTACATAAACAGTGTAACGACCATCTTTCTCACGCTTAGGAGTAAATGGTATAATAGCTGGCTGAGCTAATTTCACTAATATACGCGTGCCTACAGTTGTTGCAGCTTTTTTTACTGAAAATAGAGGCGCAAATACACTATTTTTAGGACCATAATCATGATCTGGTGCATACCAAAGTAATTCACCATTTTTTAGTGCGCGGATCATTCCTTTAGTATTATGTCGATCCAACATATATTTGTTTGATTTGAGCCGCCCTTTAAGCTGAACATAATCCATTACAGGATTATCATTTGGACGGTACACTCCGACTCCAGGATGGTTCATTCCTAAGATACGTGCACCTAATTCTAATGTCAGAAAATGAATACCAATGAGCAAAACACCTTGACCTGATTGTTGAACTTTTGTGATATGAAAATCGTCTACAATAGAAACTTTTTTAGCAAGCCGTTTATCAGACCAAAACCATGCCATACCAGTTTCAAAAATTGCTAAACCTGTTGAAATAAAATTCTCACGCAACATCTGATCACGTTCAGATTGTGTTTTTTCAGGAAAACAGAGTTTAAGATTTTGCCTAGCCGTTTCTTTACGTTTGCCGATTAATTTCATCGAAAGCAATCCTAACCCTTTTCCCAATTGATAAATGATTGGATATGGCAATAAAACGATTAAATATAAAATACCAATACCAAGCCACGTTAACCAATAACGAGGATGTAATAAACTTTTAGTAAAAATAGGGCGAATTTCTTGATTTTGACTCATATTAAGATCAAATTATTATTAATAATACAGTTGCTTATTATATCTTATTTTTCGGGAGCATAAAATAAACAAAGTCTAAGGACTTTATATCATTATTCTGTGACTAAATTTGTTATCAGTTTATATTTAAGTAGCTCACAGTTAAAACTATTAGCTATTCTTAAAATTATCTATTTTTATACTGAAACACATAGTTACCTGAAACTTTTTAACGAAAATCAAACAGCAACAGGCGCTTTGATTGCTGGATACGGTTCATAACCAACAATTTCAAAATCCTCAAACTCATAATCAAAAATTGTTGGAGGTTTACGTTTAATAACTAATTTTGGCAATACTCTTGGTTCACGACATAGTTGCAAATGAGCTTGTTCTATATGATTAGAATAAAGATGTGTATCACCACCAGTCCACACAAAATCACCTACTTGTAATTCGCATTGCTGTGCAATCATGTGTACCAACAAAGAATAGCTGGCTATATTAAATGGTAATCCTAAAAATACATCACAAGAACGTTGATAAAGTTGACAAGATAGTTTGCCATTTGCAACATAAAATTGGAAGAAGGCATGACACGGTGCTAATGCCATTTGATCTAATTCTCCAACATTCCAAGCAGAAACAATCATACGTCTAGAGTCAGGATCATTTTTAATTTGATCAATTAACTGTGAAATCTGATCTATTTGACGACCATCAGCCGCTCCCCATGCCCGCCATTGTTTGCCATAAACAGGACCTAAATCACCATTTTCATCAGCCCATTCATTCCAAATAGTTACCTTATTATCTTGAAGATACTTAACATTTGTATCTCCCTTCAAAAACCAAAGCAATTCATGAATAATTGAACGTAAATGACACTTTTTAGTTGTAACAAGAGGAAAACCTTCTTGTAAATTAAATCGCATTTGATGCCCAAAAATAGATAGCGTTCCAGTTCCCGTTCGGTCTGACTTAGGTGTACCTTCATCTAAAATTTTTCGCATTAACGCTAAATATTGTTTCATTGTGTTTTTGCCTTATTATTAAATCTATATGCAAATAAAAGAATAAAAATACCACCAATAATCATTGGTAAACATAATATTTGTCCCATACTGATAATATTTAAAAATAAGCCTAACTGCTCATCTGGTTGTCTAAAAAATTCTATAACAAATCTAAATAAACCATAGCAAAATAAAAATAAGCCAGATACAGAGCCTGTAGGCCTTGGTTTTCGAATAAAAATATTTAAAATAATAAACAGTACTATTCCCTCAAACACCATTTCATAAAGTTGTGAAGGATGCCTCGGTAAAATACCATTTAATTGGGAATAAAGTGAAAACCACTCAGGATGAGACTGAACAAACATAAAATCGGCATGCGATGATGTTGGAAATAACATACCAATCGATGAATCAGTTACTCTTCCCCAAAGTTCTCCATTAATAAAATTACCAAATCTCCCAAACATCAAACCAATGGGAACAAGAGGAGCTACAAAGTCACCTACTTGCATAAAAGTTTTCTTTGTTCCCTTTGCAAAAAGGGCAATAACGCAAATCGCACCAATTAAACCACCATGAAAAGACATACCGCCTTCCCAGACTTTAAATAAAATTATAGGATCTTTGATAAAAGCTTCTAAATTATAGAAGAAGACATAGCCTAAACGGCCTCCAATAAAAAGACCTAAAAACCCCCAAAATAATAAATTTTCAACCTGCTGTGACGTCCATTGACTATTTGGCTTATTTGCACGGCGCTTAGCCAAATAAAGTGCACCCAGCACTCCAAATAAATACATTGCACCATACCAATGAAGTGATACCGGACCAATGGAAAAGGCTATTGGATCGAAATTAGGGAATTGTAAATATTGATTCATTTTTTATTACGCTTTTTGTTTTTCCGTTTATTAGCAAAGAAATTAAATCGTTTCTTTTTAGAAATATTAGTTACTGATGTCTCTATTTCAGACTGTATAGCAAACACAGATAAAGAAAATTCCTTCATTGCCTTTCTATAGACATCTCGTTTAAATGCAATCACCTGTCGAATGGGATACCAATAACTAACCCATTTCCAATCATCAAATTCAGGTGCTGAGGATGTGTTGAGATTAATGACTGATACATCAGATATTAATTCTAATAAAAACCATTTTTGTTTTTGCCCAATACAAACTGGCTGATTTTCCCAACGGATCATCCTTTTGGGTAACTTATATCGTAACCAACCATTAGTAACGGATAAAATCTTCACATCTTTTGATGATAAACCAACTTCTTCGTTTAATTCGCGAAACATTGCCTGCTCAGGCGTTTCGCTTTGTTTTATTCCGCCCTGAGGAAATTGCCAAGAATTTTGCCCATACCGACGAGCCCAAAGTACTTGACCATACCTGTTACAAATAACTATTCCTACATTCGGACGGTAGCCATCATTATCGATCACTGACTACCTCAAAAAAATTTTCCTTGTATAGCTGAATTGTTTCATACATACAGCAAGAAATAAATAGAAAATAATTACAAAGTGACAAATACCTTCTTTTTTTGAATGTTTTTTATACTAATTAATATTTGTTACTACATTAATTAATTTTCAATAATCAAAATGATATTTAATAAATATTCCAAAAAGCAAAAAGCCCAGCATAACTGCTGGGCTCTCTATATTTAAAAGTCTGGCGGCACCCTACTCTCACATGGGTAATACCCACACTACCATCGGCAC
>NZ_JAGGHR010000048.1:0-11111 GCF_024104075.1 Gilliamella sp.
TTTTTAGCAAGTACAGAAGTAATTGCAGCAGTTAAAGTTGTTTTACCGTGGTCAACGTGGCCGATTGTACCAACGTTAACGTGGGGTTTTGTACGTTCAAATTTTTCTTTAGACATTTATCGTCCCTCAAATGTAATACAAATCGGTGGTGAATCACCACATTAACCAAGTATCATATTTAATATCAACATAATACTAACTTAAAATTAGCTCTGAATAATAACAGATAAAGTTACCTAGTGACAAGCTATAAAGCAGGCAAATTTGATATTTTTAGAAGTTTAGGAGATTAACAAGAATGGTGCTGATAGGCAGATTTGAACTGCCGACCTCACCCTTACCAAGGGTGCGCTCTACCAACTGAGCTATATCAGCAATTGGAGCGGGCAGCGGGAATCGAACCCGCATCATCAGCTTGGAAGGCTGAGGTAATAGCCATTATACGATGCCCGCATGTTCAAACTCGGCTACCTAAATGCTTCAATTAGCTATTGCTAATATTAGATGATGGTGGTGGGGGAAGGATTCGAACCTTCGAAGTGTGACACGGCAGATTTACAGTCTGCTCCCTTTGGCCGCTCGGGAACCCCACCCCGAATCTTTATAAATTTGTCTACTTAGGAAAATGGTGCCGGCTGCCGGAATCGAACTGGCGACCTACTGATTACAAGTCAGTTGCTCTACCTACTGAGCTAAGCCGGCCTAAGTGCTGCGCATTATGAACTAGAACATTTAACCTTGCAAGCAAAAAAAAACAAATTTTATTTTGTTTGCTTAAAAATAAATCAAAAACATAAAAAAACCCGAAATTTATGCTTATTTCGGGTTTTATTTAGTTCAAAATAAACTTATGTTATTTCTTTTTAACTACATTTTTTTGGTTGTCCCTACACCTTTAGCCGCTGTTTGTACCGCTACATCTTCGCTAATATCGCCTTTGTCTTGATATGCACGACCATAATAAGTATCAAGAAGGATCTGTTTTAGCTCAGCAATTAGAGGATAACGTGGATTTGCACCAGTACATTGGTCATCAAAGGCATCAACTGCAAGCTGATCGACTTGAGCCAAGAAAGTTTTTTCATCCACACCAAATTCTTTAATAGAAAATGGAATATCAAGATCTTTTCTAAGTTGATCTAACCAACCAATTAATTTCTCGACTTTCTTCTCATCATTATCCGTAGCTGCGGTTAGACCTAAATGATCAGCAATTTCGGCATAACGGCTAACTGCTTTAGGATAACCATATTGGCTAAACGTACCTTGTTTAGTTGGTTTGTCGGTTGCATTAAAACGGACAACATTACTAATTAACATAGCATTAGCAACACCATGAGGAATATGGAATGCTGCACCAATTTTATGAGCTATTGAGTGACAAACACCAAGGAATGCTTGAGCAAAAGCAACACCTGCTAACGTTGCTGCACTATGCACTTTTTCTCGAGCAATAGGATTTTTAGCCCCTTCTCTATAACTTGCTGGTAAATAAGCTTTAAGTATGCTTAGCGCTTGTAGCGCTTGCCCATCAGAAAACTCACTTGCCATAACTGATACGTAAGCTTCTAAAGCATGCGTTACAGCATCATAGCCTCCAGCAGCACAAAGTGAGCGAGGCATATTCATCACTAAGTTTGCATCAACTATTGCCATATTAGGCGTAATAGCATAATCCGCTAATGGATATTTTTGACCTGTTGCATCATCAGTAACCACGGCAAATGGAGTTACTTCAGAGCCTGTACCTGATGTGGTTGTTACACAAATTAATTTTGCTTTTTGCCCCATATTTGGGAAGTGGCAAGCACGTTTACGAATATCCATAAAACGTAATGCTAGCTCTTCGAATTTAGTTTCAGGGTGCTCATATAAAACCCACATGATTTTTGCAGCATCCATTGGTGAACCACCACCTAACGCAATAATTGTATCTGGTTGGAATGCTTGCATTGAATCAGTACCCTTACGCACGACACTTAATGTTGGATCTGCTTCAACATCAAAGAAAGTTTCACAAATAACACCTTGTGCTTCTAATTGATCAGTGATTTGTTTTGAGTAACCGTTATTAAATAGGAATTTATCTGTTACTAAAAATACACGTTTTGCACCTTGCTCAACCACTTCACTTAAAGCTACTGGTAGTGAGCCACGTTTAAAATAGATAGAACTTGGTAGTTTGTGCCATAACATATTTTCTGCTCTCTTAGCGATTGTTTTCTTATTGATTAAGTGCTTCGGTCCAACATTTTCAGATACCGAGTTACCCCCCCAAGAGCCACATCCTAATGTTAAAGATGGCGCTAAATCAAAATTATATAAATCACCAATACCACCATGAGCTGCTGGTTGATTTATTAAAATACGGCAAGTTTTCATTTTACTACCAAAATAAGCAATACGTTCACGATTGCTATCTTGATCAGTATAAAGGACTGAAGTGTGCCCCATTCCACCCATTTCAACCAATTTTTCTGCTTTATCAACAGCTTCAGAGAAATCTTTAGCCTTGAACATAGCAAGCGTTGGAGAAAGTTTTTCGTGGGCAAACGGTTCAGATAAATCAACTTTACTTACTTCGCCAACAAGTACTTTCGAACCAGCTGGAACTTTAAGACCGGCCATTTCAGCAATTTTAGTTGCTGGCTGACCAACAATATTGGCATTTAAGGCGCCTTTGTCATTTAAAATAATACCTTGTACTGCTTTAGTTTCTTTAGCATTTAAGACATATGCACCATATTGAGTTAATAAGCGACGTACTTCATCATAGACAGAATCAACAACAACAATTGCTTGTTCTGATGCACAGATCATCCCGTTATCAAATGTCTTAGACATAAGTACTGAGGCAACAGCACGTTTCAAATCAGCTGTTTCATCTATAACAACTGGTGTATTACCTGCACCAACACCTAACGCAGGTTTACCTGAACTATAAGCGGCTTTTACCATGCCTGGTCCACCAGTTGCTAAAATAGCAGACACATCATCGTGGTGCATTAATGCATTTGATAATTCGATAGATGGCTCGTCAATCCAACCAATAATATCTTTTGGTGCGCCAGCTTTAATTGCGGCATCTAATACAATTCGAGCAGCTTCAATAGTTGATTTTTTAGCTCGAGGATGTGGAGAGAAGACAATTGCATTGCGAGTTTTTAAGCTAATTAATGATTTAAAAATCGCAGTTGAAGTTGGGTTAGTTGTTGGAACAATTCCACAAATAATACCAAGTGGTTCTGCTATAGTAATAGTACCGAATGGTTCATTTTCAGCAACGACTCCACAAGTCTTATCGTGACGATATTTATTTAAAATATACTCAGCGGCAAAAAGGTTTTTTATGACCTTATCTTCGACAATTCCCATTCCTGACTCTGCAACAGCTTGTTGCGCAAGTGGAATACGTGCCGCAGCGGCGGCTGTCGCTGCTGCTACAAAGATTTTGTCGACTTGTTCTTGAGTATAAGTTGAATAAGTCTCCTGTGCCTTTTTGACTCGAGCCATTAACTCATTTAACTCATTCATGTTAGTTACTGCCATAGATTTCTCCTTGAAATTAAAAAATAAATCGGGATCGTTTGGCGTCTTCCTTGAAACTATTTAATGCTTAAGCATAATGACAAAACGAAATTGACGTTATCGTAAATCAGATTTTTACTTTATACAATAATATATTGAATAAAAAAAAGCATGTTACGAAAAGTAACTAATTTTTATGTATTTAGTCACTAAAAAAGAAATAGATATAAAAAAAGGAACCATTTTTATTCAAAAATGGTTATTATTAATGGAATTTGTTATGGAAGAAAAAGGACTAGTTTTAAAAAATTATGTGTTACACAATTTATTTAGCACATAACTAACCGCCACAAAACCAAAGGTGGCTGTAACTGTTGTAATTGCGCCGAACCCTGACCCACAGTCCATTTTTTTAGGTCCATCTGCTTCACTTTTTGTTAAACATACTTGTCCATTTTTAGAAGGGTACGTTAATTGCTCAGTCGAAAATACACAAGGAATGCCGTATTTACCTTTGCTATCTTTATTTAATTTATAATTATACTTTAGTTTTTCACGTAACTTTGCTACTAATGGATCTTGAATTGTCTTTGCCAAATCTGCAATTTTAATTTGGGTTGGATCTTTTTGTCCACCAGCTCCGCCAATGGTAATCACTTTCAATTTTTGTCGCTTACAATATGCAAGCACAGCCGCTTTATCATGTACACTATCAATTGCTTCAATAATATAGTGATAACATGGGGATTGCTTTGTTCCTAAATATTCACCAACATTATCTGAATTAATAAAATCATCAATTTCATTCACGATACATTCAGGGTTAATTTGTAAAATGCGTTCAGCCATAACCGAGGTTTTAGCTTTGCCAATATTGGATTTTAACGCATGAATTTGGCGATTTGTATTTGTTACACAAACATCATCCATATCAATTAGGGTAATTTGACCAATACCACTACGCGCTAGCGATTCAGCAACCCAAGAACCTACACCACCGATACCAATTACACAAATATGCGCTTGTGAAAAACATTGCAAAGCCGACTCACCATAAAGCCTAGCTATACCGCTAAAACGTTGAAAGTAAGATTCTTTATTCATCAATAATTAATAATAGTGTTTTATACTAAAACAACTACTCTCCTGAAACTTTTTTACAAATTATAACTGTAATATTTTTTATATAAAGAACTTATCAATAAGTATTAGAGATATTATACCTTTCACGAATAAAAAACCAAATTCATAACTCTTATAAAGGTCAGCTACATCATCTTCGACAATGAGTAATCGATAAGATATTATGTGTATTTGTTTAACTTATTATTTTTTCCTACAATTTGCCATTTCATACCAAGCAATTGTACCTTTAGCTTGAACAAAGTAGATAAAGGGTCTAATAACCTATCAGGCCGTAATACCCTCGTGCTTAGTCAGGCTAACGTCGAGCAAAATAGAGCTATATATTAAAATGGTTAACAATTTTAATATAGATTGAACATATCTATTTTTTAGATCAAACAAAATTGTTATACGCTAGATACTAAAGTCTTAACAGTATATAATATTAAAAATTTTTAATCTTACTTTAAATAAATTATTGGAGTTTTAATTTTTTATGAAAGAATATAAGGTAGTTATTTATCAAGAAAACGCTTTTTCTTCGTTTCTTTTTGGATCAGCTAATGTTAATCCAGCTAGGTTTACCGAGTTACTAAATAAAAATGCTGAAGCAGGCTGGCGTGTAGTAACGATGGAAAGAGAGATACGTCGCTTGTTCTTATTCTGGAATCGAGAAGCTCACATTGTTATCCTTGAGCGTGACCGTATTTAACAATCCCAAAAGCATTTTTATTAAAATAATCCATTACAGGTAATAATATTTTAAATTAATAGTTGTAAGGTTAGAAATCAATATGCTCATTAGGGCATATTATTTCTACTAAATAAGATAAACTCAAACTGGCTAATTAGTAAATTAGAAGTATTAATTCTTTGTTAAAAAGTTTCAGGAAACACTATGTTTCAGTATAAAATAGGCAACTTTAGGATTTATGCTGTAATTTTTGCTCTGCTAGAGCTAAAAAGACAATACCTATAATGATAGATAACCCACCAAGCATGCGTGTCAATGTAATTTGCTCATCAAAAACAATAACCGATACCAACATTACTGTAACCACCTGTAAATGAGAAGCGGCAAAAGCTGGACCCACTGGGGCTTTTTTTAATAATACCATCCAAGTGACAAATGCCCCTGTATAGCCAAGCATTACTAAATAAGCCCAACCATAAGTAAAAATACGGATTAACCAATCAATACTCACTTCAAATGGCATAGCTGATATTGCAGTTAATTTAAAGCTTGTTTGACCAAATGTGTCAAAAAATAATAGTAAAATAAATCCAATAATATAAAATTTTTTCATTACGTAAGCCCCACTAAAACTACGCCAGTAGTAATAAAAAATATACCAATGATACGAAATAAAGTAAGGTGCTCTTGAAATAA
This sequence comes from Gilliamella sp., assembly GCF_024104075.1. Taxonomy (NCBI): domain Bacteria; kingdom Pseudomonadati; phylum Pseudomonadota; class Gammaproteobacteria; order Orbales; family Orbaceae; genus Gilliamella; species Gilliamella sp. Next base: position 6,044 of record NZ_JAGGHR010000048.1, read on the forward strand.
GATACGCCCAGCTAACATAACAGTTATGATATTAAATGAACCTAGTAAAATACCTTGCGATAAAGGCACTTTACTTAAAAATGCTAGCCAAAAAATAAAACCGATAAAATATGTGCCAAACCCCAACCAAAGCCAAAAATTGCTAAATAATTTTTGCCAATAATGTAAACCCTGCTTATTTTTTGAAGTAATTGCGGCATACTTAAATGCAATTTGCCCAACAGTATCACAGGCAATATTAATTAACCAAAGAACAATAATTAAGGTTGACACTGCTGGCAAAATCCGTGTATTTCTAGCACACTATGTTTGATTAAAAAATCACTTTGTTGTGCTAACTGTTTAAATTGATGTTCGATATCTTGTGAATGTTTTTCGATGATTTGTTGACATTTATCGCAAATGAATAAAATTGAAATATGTTCAGGATCTTGAAAATGTGGACAAATAATATAGCTATTAGAAGATTCCACTTTATGGATAAAACCTTGTTCAAGTAAAAATTCAAGTGCACGATAAATTGTTGGAGGTTTAGCTTGTGGTTCGCTTACTTTTAGTAGATCTAAAAGATCATAGGCACTCATTGCTTTATTTGCTGTTAACATAATATCTAAAACTGTTCGACGTTGCGTTGTCAGTTTAATACCACGTTTTTTGCATAAAGTTTCAATCTTTTCAATTAACAGATTATGCATTTAATATCCTTTGCCTTTAGCCATAATTTTTTTGTGCAGCTTTTCTTCGTCTTATTTCTTTAGGATCATTGATTAAAGGGCGATATATTTCAATACGATCGCCATTTTTAACCAATTCATTAGGATCACAACGTTTTCCATAGATGCCGATTAAATGTTCATCTAGTTTAATCTGGCATAACGATAAGATATTGGATTTTGTAATTGCTTGCAAGACATTCGTTTGCTCATCAACATTACAATTAATTACTGTTGGATTATTCGGTAACGCATAAACAACTTGAATATTGATCATTTTAATAAATCTGCCTTGCTCTTTTTGAAAACGCATTAACCATACTAGTCATGATTTCTTTAAATACAGGAGTAAAAGTCATATCTAATAATTTATTTTTGAACTCAAAATCTAAATTGAGACTAATTTTACTTTGGTTTTCAGTAATTTTAACAAATTGCCACCGACCCGATAATTGTTTAAATGGACCTTCTAAAAGCGTTATATCAATAGAGTTAGGTTCATTAACTCTATTTAATGTGGTAAAAGATTTTTTAAAACCGAACTTTTCAACCTTAATAAAGGCAGTCATAATATTATCTTGTTTTCTAATAATGCCTGTTGCGATACAATCAGGAATGAATTCTGGATATTTTTCTATATCATTAACTAAAGCAAACATTTGCTCAATTGAGTAGGGCTCAATAACTTCGTGAAAAACATGTGCCATAATAATAAAATAAAAAGTTAAAATTAGTAGCATATAGTATCACGTAACTCTATAATAACGCACATTATGACTAAGAAAAAATTACACAAGCCGGGATCGGCAACTATTGCATTAAATAAACGTGCACGCCATGAGTACTTTATTGAAGAGGAAATTGAGGCGGGATTATCCCTGCAAGGTTGGGAAGTAAAATCTCTCCGTGCAGGTAAAGCAAATATTAGTGATAGCTATGTTTTACTTAAAGATGGTGAAGCATGGTTATTTGGTGCAACTATTACGCCGTTAAATGTTGCCTCAACGCATGTTATTTGTGAACCGATGCGAAATCGTAAGTTGCTGCTAAATGAGCGTGAGCTCAACTCATTATTTGGTCAGATCAACCGCCAAGGCTATACGGTTGTTGCTCTTTCGTTATATTGGAAAAACGCATGGGCAAAAGTAAAAATTGGTGTTGCCAAAGGTAAAAAAGAATACGATAAACGTACCGATATTAAAGAACGCCAATGGCAAGTTGATAAAGCACGTATTATGAAAAACGCAAATCGGTAATGTTTTGATTCACTCCGTAAAATATAACGCTAGCAGTAGATATCGATTCAATTTCTGTTTTAATTAGATTTGCTAGCGCTATCTTTTTTAGTACATTATAAATCTACAATATACTAACGTTGATCATCAACAGTTACGCCTGCTGGCGGAGTAAATTTGAATTTGTCTAATGCGACTTTACCTAGTGTTTGTCGAGACAAGTCATAAAAACTACGTTGGCCATCTTCTTCTATAATAGTAAAGTTAGAAATCATACCTGTAGGTAATACCGAAATAATAAAGTCTTGATTAGACCCATCGGTTGGTTTTAAAGTGAACGAATCTTGTTTACGAGTGACATTATAAACATTCCAAATTGGGTTCTGACTGTCAGTAATCAGTAACATTAATCGGTTATCAATCGCTTTTTTCAAGTCCATTACACTAACTTGTTGAACTGCTGGTGTGTATACCCACATATTCTTTCCATCAGAAATAATCGATGTTTCATCAGGTTCATTCATCGTCCAATTAAAATAGTAAGGTCTACTAACCCATAAATCGCCTTTACCTTCTTGTACTTGTTGATTATCGGCCGTTTTCACATCTTGCGAAAACCTTGCATAAAACCCGTCAATTTTATTTAAACGTTGTTGTAATACTTCTTTATCGCTAGCCCATGCTGATAAACTAACTAATGCTCCAATTAAAAGTAAAAACTTTTTCATAGCCAATCCTTATGTATTTCTTCTATAAAAATATGTTAAATATATTTTGATTACTATATAGGATTGAAATATTACCGTTTTTATTCCACTGGGGAAAGATATTTTCTTTTCTTTTTTCACTTACAAAATAACAAGTATATAATAGGTTTTATTTTACAAATGCGGATAAATACCTGCCATGCCGAGTATGTCTTTTGAATTTACTACTGATGAATTTAAACCATTAGCAGCTAGAATGCGCCCACGTAATCTAGCTGAATATATAGGTCAATCTCATCTATTGGGGAAAGATAAACCGCTACCAAAAGCAATTGAAGCTGGAAATTTACACTCAATGATCCTTTGGGGGCCGCCAGGCACGGGCAAAACAACTTTAGCTGAAATTATTGCTCATCATGCTAATGCTAAAGTTGAACGAGTTTCTGCCGTTACATCTGGCATAAAAGATATTCGTGAAGCAATTGAACGTGCTAAAATTAATCAGCAAGCAGGGATCCGCACTATATTATTTGTTGACGAAGTTCATCGTTTTAATAAAAGCCAACAAGATGCATTTTTGCCTTATGTCGAAAACGGTACTGTTACGTTTATTGGAGCAACAACTGAAAACCCATCATTTGAATTAAATTCTGCATTATTATCTCGTGCAAGAGTCTATTTGCTCAAATCATTAACCAACCATGACATTGAGCAAATTTTACAACAGGCAATGGACGATCCTAACCGTGGTTATGGTAATAAAAACATCAATCTACCCGAAGAAACAAAAAAACAAATTGCTGACTTCGTTGGTGGTGATGCAAGGCGAGCACTTAACACACTTGAACTATTAATTGACATGTCAGATGGGCATGAACTTACACCTGATTTACTCAAAGAAGTTATGGGAGAACGTAGTGCGAGATTCGATAATCAAGGCGATCGTTTTTACGATTTAATTTCCGCGGTACATAAATCAATACGTGGTTCCGCACCTGATGCCGCTCTGTATTGGTATGCAAGAATTATATCAGCTGGCGGAGATCCACTTTATGTTGCACGTCGATTATTAGCCATTGCCTCGGAAGATGTTGGTAATGCCGATCCTAGAGCTATGCAAGTCGCGCTTGCGGCATGGGACTGCTTTACAAGAGTTGGTCCTGCTGAAGGTGAACGTGCAATTGCACAAGCAATCATCTATCTTGCTTGTGCACCAAAAAGTAATGCAGTTTACCTTGCATTTAAACAAGCAATGACTGATGCCGAATCAAAACCTGATTACGATGTTCCTGAGCATTTACGCAACGCTCCAACAAGCTTAATGAAAAACTTAGGTTATGGCGCTGAGTATCGTTACGCCCACGATGAACCCAACGCTTTCGCAGCAGGTGAAAATTACTTTCCGCCAGAAATGGCTAATACAAAATATTATCGCCCAACAACTCGTGGTGCTGAAAAAAATTATACTGAAAAATTAGCATGGATAGAAGAACAAAACCTCTCAAGCTCTATTCAACGTTATAAGTCTAAAAAATAGAGGCTGTGTTTATTTTTTATAAAAATATTCTGAAAGAATTTGATCTAACAAAATAATTATAAAATGGAGAATACTATTTCTACATACTTATTTTTGTACCCTCCTTTAAATCTTAAAATAATGTTAAAAACTTTCAGGAAACTATGTGTTTGAGTATAAAATTTTAAATAATTAAAGTGCTTTTTATCTAAAAATATGTCGGGTTAGATTTTTATCATTTTAACAACCTGGAGCAAGCAAATAGAATGACCGAAAATGACTTACCATTTATAATACTGAAAAAATCATGAGACATTAAATAGTATAACGCCTATTGAATACAAAACACAAAAACAACTAGCATGATTTTCTACGTTAGTTTTGTATTAAAAATGAGATAATCACACATCAGCTAGTTGTAAACTATTAAAGTTATGAAACAGGATTAATTTTATGCCGGCATTATCTGAATATTCAAATATATCAAACACTGTACTCAATATATTAGATAAAAAAGGATACCGAATTTGGTATGACGAAAAGTTAAAAATGTACTGTGCTGAAAAGAACGGTTGGGATTTTATGGCCGATTCACCATCAGGTTTGTTAGGTTTAATTAGCATTTATGAATTTAAAAAACCAGCTATATATAAAGAATATTGGTGGAAAGATGATGATAAAAACTTACTAAACAATTTAAGAAAGAAACCTAAATACATATCAGTTATAGATAAAAATATAAGATAGATTAAAGTTAAGTTACTAAAAATAAAGCAAAAGCAACTAAGTGATTTTTTACATATCATAAAATAATAATATAAAAGCAAAAAGCCCAGCATGACTGCTGGGCTCTCTATATTTAAAAGTCTGGCGGCACCCTACTCTCACATGGGTAAT
>NZ_JAGGHR010000049.1:0-10990 GCF_024104075.1 Gilliamella sp.
TCATCGGACACGCATTTTGTTAAAATGAAAGCCGATGAGTAATACGTGTCTGTCAGGTTAAGTTTGAGCTACTACAAATTAGCCGAACCAATCAGTGTCTTAACCTTCATTGTTTGGGTATCAACCAAAATTACCGACGCATTATTAATACCTTTTATGCGATTTCGCTCAATAAACAAATTGACTTGCCGACTAATGATTTTTTGCAGATTATTATCTAACGTAGTTTTAATTTCTTGAGCATCGCTTTGCTGTTGTTGAATGATTTGATTAATAAAATGCGGTGCACCAAAAGGCATTCGTTCTGGTTGACGCAAAACCAACTTTTGCGAAAAAAGAGCGACAATATTGCTATCAACAAAATATTTTTCTTGCCAACGCTCAAATAATTGATTTCTTGCTTTAACTAACGCTTTGCCAGCAAATCCGGTTTTTCGATCAACTCGATATGTTGGTGATTGAGGTAATACCACCAAAGTTAACGCCTCGGGCAAATTGACTTGTGAAGGTGGTTTATTAAAATAGATAAATGACGCAGCACCAATACTTTCAATATTGCGACCAAAAGGGGCATAATTTAAATACGCTTCTAAAATATCATGTTTAGAATACATCAACTCTAACTGTATAGCCCTAGCAATTTGATGCAACTTCCCACCAATGGTTTTAGTATTTAACCGCCAATGCATTCGCGCAAGTTGCATGGTAATGGTTGAAGCACCTTGACGATTTCCACCACCAAGATAGGTTGCTCCAAAAGCCCTAATTAGACTAAATGGATTAAAGCCAACATGATAATAAAACCACTGATCTTCGTGCAGTAACAAACCATTAACAATATCAGGCGAAATATCTTCTAAAGGCGTCCATAAACGATAACGATCATCATTGGCTAATGTCATTCGAATTAGCTGGTTATTATTATCATAATAGCGCTTTGAAAAAGTAAGTGATTCAGAAAGAGGAGCATGAGATAACAAACGAATAATAAGGATCGCAATAAATAATAGTAACAAAGCCATTAATTTATTTTGATGACGAATAATAAACCTAAACATATTTAGTCAAAAGCTTAAAACGCATGTATTAAAAAACACCACCAATGCGTTCACATCGGTGGTGGTTAAATTACATTTTATCAACAGTTTTAATGCCTAGCATATCAAGGCCAGTTTTAAGTGTTTTAGCTGTTAAAGAAGCTAATTTTAAGCGACTTTGTTTCAGGCTTTCGTTTTCGGCTGCTAAAATAGGGCAGTTTTCATAAAAACTTGAAAACAGCGTTGCAATTTCATAAAGATAAGCACAAAGCACATGCGGTGTACCTTCGCTTGCCACGATTGAAATAGTCTCATCAAATTGAATTAAACGAGTTGCTAAAGCACGCTCTTTATCAGATTCCAAACTAATATTAGCTGTTAAGCTATCTTCAGAAATATTGGACTTTTTAAAAATTGATAACACACGGGTATAAGCATATTGCAAATAAGGTGCGGTGTTGCCTTCAAATGACAACATATTATCCCAATCAAAAACATAATCAGTAGTCCGATTTTTAGAAAGATCAGCATATTTAACTGCACCAATAGCCACCGCATCGACAATTTTTGCAAGCTCACTTTCAGAAAGATCTGGATTTTTGTTACGAATTAAAGTTGTTGCGCGTTCACACGCTTCATCTAGTAAATCATTTAATTTAACAGTATCGCCAGAACGGGTTTTAAACGGCTTACCATCTTTACCTAACATCATACCAAACATATGGTGTTCAAGCTTTAATGATTCTGGTACATACTTAGCTTTGTGAACAATAGCCCAAACTTGCTCTAAATGTTGATGTTGGCGGGAATCAGTATAATAAAGAATACGATCGGCATGTAACGTTTCGTAACGGTATTTAGCACAAGCAATATCGGTTGTTGCATAAAGGTAGCCACCATCACGTTTTTGGATGATAACACCCATCGGTTCGCCTTCTTTGTTTTTATACTCATCAAGAAAAACAACAATCGCCCCTTCACTTTCAACCGCAAGCCCTTTCTGTTTTAAATCGGCAACAATATTAGGTAGCATGCTGTTATAAATGCTTTCACCCATAGTGTCTTCAAGCGATAACGTAACATTTAAACGTTTATAAGTGGCAATATTTTGCGTCATGGTAATATCAACTAGCTTGCGCCACATATCACGACAATATTCATCGCCACCTTGTAATTTCACTACATAATTACGAGCTTTTTCGGCAAACACTTCGTCTTCGTCATAGTGTTTTTTAGCAGCGCGGTAGAATGACTCTAAATCTGAAAGATCCATATCATTGGCATGTTCATTTTGCATCTTTTCAAGATACGCAATTAACATACCAAATTGTGTTCCCCAATCACCAACATGATTAGCACGAATAACATTATGACCTAAAAAAGATAAAACACGAACGCTAGCATCACCAATAATAGTTGAACGCAAGTGTCCAACATGCATCTCTTTGGCGACATTAGGCGCCGAATAATCAACTACTATAGTTTGCGGTTTGGCGGGTAAAGTAATATTAAGCTTATCACCACTTAAAGCAACTTCATTTTGCTCAGCAATCCAGCTATTTTTCAAAAAGATATTAATAAAACCAGGACCTGCAATTTCAACTTTTTCGGCGATATCATCGATATCTAAATGTTGCAAAACAGCTTGGGCAAGATCTCGAGGTGGCATACCAAGTTTTTTGGCAACTGACATAATGCCATTAGCTTGGTAATCACCAAATTGTGCTTTGTTTGATTGCTTAATTAAAGCGTCACAGTTCTTATCTGCACCTGCCATAATCATAGCTTGCGAAACACGTTGCGTTAATAATTGTTGAATATTCACACTAAACCTAACCAATTATAATAAAATGCCCAATATAATACCGACAAAGTGATGAATTGTCACTGATCGCATAAAAAGGGAGGGATCCTTTTTATTAAAAAGAGTGTAAAAAATCAAATAAAATTGATGCACAGCCAAAATGTTTTAATCAAGCTTTAGTTTTCATCAAAAAACAAAAATATAATGTAATTGTTTGATTTTTCTAAAAAATACCATTTATAAAAACTTCAATAAAATCAATAGTCTACCTGAGCAATTTTAGAGCGGAAAAATACTCTCACAACACTGTGTAAGATCAATATGAATTTATGTCCTGACTAATATTGACAAATACCCACTTGGAAAAAGAGATAAAAATGGATACTAAATACAGGCTAAATTGGATAATAAATAAGCGTATTGTAACACGTTAGAAGGTATTTTTTATCAAATTTGAATTGGTTGTCCGTGATGAGATATTTCAATAAAAAACTCACGAAAGGGTCATATTGCTAGTGTCTATAAATATCGCCAATTGGTATAACGATATTAGCATGTTGTATGATACGGTTAAAAATGTAAAGAAGGATCATGATGAATACAAAAGCTCAACATCCCCGAGTAATATTTTTATTGCACATTTCTTTTAAAAACATATCTGAATAAGAGCTTAAATTATCTTGATTTTTACCAAGCGGGTATTTTTTCCCTAATTTGAGCAGCCAATCACTAAAATGATGTAAAAATAATTTATTATCATTATCGATTTCAAATATTGCAGAATCAGAATAAGAATCAACTAATAAATCTAATATCTCCAAAAAAGCTTTATCATTTTTTAAAATCTCATCAACTGTAATTGCTTGAAGATATTTTATTATGTCTATTATCTGAGATAACGTTAAAATAGTTGGACCATTTTTTATATTATTTAATATTTGTTGGATCATAGCATTTATCTAAAAATTAACATCTCATTCTATTTATATAGTAGATGAATTTTGTACTTTTTGAACAATTTTTAAAACGATAATTACAGATGTAATATAATTGGGGAATTAATATGATTAATATAGATAATTTTTATGACTACGAAAAAAAACTGACTGATAAAGATTTAAATGCTTGTGAAAAGAAGTTAGGTATCACAATTCCAGATTCTTTAAAACAGCTTTACCTTAATTGTAATGGAGGAATGGTATATAAAGATATTTGGAAAACAACTGTTCCTCCATACAAACTTCAAGTTTTTAATTTTATTCCTATAAAATATAATAAAGCATTTAAAAATGACCCAGATTTTATCATGGAAGGTATTGCCTTCAAACATTGGGACGATAAAAAGTTACCTAAGGAGCTGTTACCTTTTGCTCGCGATTTAAGCAATGGTTTTTTGTGTATAAATATTAATACTGGTGCGATATATCAATATCTCAGACTAGAATGGGACGATACTCTAAATACAGAACAAAATTTTAAAAAAAATAGCATTTATTTATCTGATTCATTAGAAAATTTTTTAAATGCTTTAACTTATGATGAAGAGCAAGATCAAGAAAAAAACGTTGAAGATGAAGATATTAAACCAAGAGCAAGTAACAAATTCTATGACTCAGAACAAGCAATTAATACCGCTGACCTAAATGAGGTTGAAAAACTTTTAAAGATAAAAATTCCTGTTCAATTAAGACAATTCCTGTTACACCACAATGGTGGAATGCCAGAGAATAATGCTTGGCTGGATCCTGAAGGTGAATTTGAATGGGTTGTAATCCATGAGCTCATACCTGTTAAATACTATAAAAAATTTAATAATAACAAGAACTATTTAATGCCTTTCAAAGCAGCAGATTTATGGGGTAGAAAGTTATTACCGGAAACTTTTTTACCTTTTGCGATTGAGGCAGGTGGTAATTATTTCTGCATCGATATTAATAATGGAAAAATATACTACTATACTCTTGACACATGGTCAGACAATTTATCTTTAACGGATAATCAAGATAAGAGTACTCTTTTTCTATGCAATAGCTTTAATGAATTTATTTCTAAATTAGTGTGTGAAGATGATCTAGATGATTTATATGGTTTATAAATAATAGCCGTTAGGTTAATCTGCTCCCAGTTGGTATTGAAGACAATATTTATACATAAAAACTGGCTTATATTACAATACTTTCAGGTATTATGCTCCAGATATTGTCCACTTTGTTCAGCTTGATCCGTTTTAGGTTTTTAGTCAGGTTTAACCTGTGTCAGTGTGTGATGGATTGGCTTGAAACCATCAGTGGGATTGAATAGTGGTAATGATAAACGGAAAAGGAATAGAGGCTTCTCATCAAGTTAAATATGAGGTATTTATGGCTTTGGATTTTATGGCATCAAAAAATGAAAAGAAAATAGATGAAAGCACACCAGTATTTTCATTTAGGAAATTTGATTATGATAAATTACTCAATAATGCGAAACCATTAAGTCAGTATCCAATAATAAAAAAAATTGATGATTATTATGCTGATACTACCATTTTATATGGTGAAATTCAGCCTTTGATAAAGGAATTAAAAAGTCTTATTAAAACAAAAAAATTACATCTTGAAACAATTATTCATTTCATTGATTTTTTGGAAAAATCATTCAATGATGGTTTAAATATATATGTATACTGTGACTAGGTGTTTTTATTAATACCTCAAAGTAAAAATTATGTCATATATTCATGGAAACCATATTCAATATTAAATATAAAAATCCTATAGGCGATATTGATAATGATATAGATGATGAACTAACTCATTTTCAATATGCATTGGAAGAATTGAGAAGATATGTTGATTGTGAGTTTTTTATTAAACTGAAAGGCACTTACAAAATAAATATTGATCTTTATCCTGATATAACAGTATGTTATGAAGAAATAGTTAAGTCAATCAAACGAGTAAAAAATAATTGGACAGGCAAAGATGATATTTGGTTTTGTGAGCAAGGTTCAGATTTTTACTTCTATTATGACATTAATGATAAAGGTGTAGAACTTGAATATAAGAAGGGACCAGATGTAGGTATATATAATGGAAAAATTCCTGATATGAAACTTTCTATCAGTAAAATAGAGTATGTACAGGTTTGGGAAACATTATTTGAAAAATTATCTATGCTTATTGAAGAAAAACTTAATAAAAAAATTAATTTACCCTTTTAATAATATTTAAAGGTATTTAATTTTTTGTAAAACCTAAAAACATTAAATTTTTACAAGGAGGCCCTCAAGGAACTGCAAATTAGTGTAAAATCCAAAAAAAGTGGTAAAATTTGTTACAAAAAAATTATTCTATTGATTCTAATATCTGTCGTGTAATATGGTTATGACGACACTAAAGGAACAGGGCATAGCTCTTTGCTCCATATAAGCATTAAACGTTCAAATGGAACAATGGTGAGTATCGATATAGATGAATAACTTTTCAATTGAACATTTAATTTCTGTCATAGAAAAAGGCAAGGTTAGAGGATTTGATGAAGTAAAGGAAATAGATGGTGAATGCTATTTATTCCAATACGCACTGAAAAAGAAAAATGGATTATATAATACGTATCTTTTCTATATCATAGAAAAAAGATGGAAATTATTGAGGATTATGGTACAGAAGAAATTAAAGAATTCTCAAATATAATCGATGCTTTTAATTATTTTAAATCATTGGATGTCAATGTTGAGCATTTTGGGAGTATAAAAGGAACTTTGCCGTTTTAACCAAAGAAATAACTTCAAACTATTCTTCTTTAATTAAATCATTTGATAATCAAAAGGCACCACAAGTATCAATTTTAAAGTTGATATTTAAAAATAGAAGCTGACTTACACAATGATTTCATGGGAACTCTTATTTTGATATAAGCAAATTTCTTTAGTTAGGTCTTTAATGAAACATTAAAAATTTCAACAACGGATGTTATTTATAAAAGTGGCCGTGATATGTAGAAGAATAATCAAAATGAATTTTAAATGATTTTATCAGTAAGAAACTTTGTTAAATAATTTCTATTACGGAGTATGAATATTATGCTTGTTAAAGGTAATCTTTATCCAATAAAGGATATTATCTCTTATGTGAAAGACAATATTGAAAGAGGTGATGATTTTTGTCTCTATAGTGAATCTGATGAAGAATTGCTAAGTAATAAAAGTTATTACATTGATGACTATCCAGATGTAGATGATAATGGAAAAGAAATTTATCCGCCTCTTGTGTTAAAAAAGAAACTAAACTATCTTTACTCAGGTCAACAATTTGCTGATGTAGTCGATTCAGTTATAGATCAGAAACCTTCAGCTACTACAAATGAATTTATAAAAGCATTAAATTATTATTCTGAATATGACAATTTTTTAGATCTCTAATTTATTAAATTTCTGCAATAATATAAATTATTTAAATAACAGGGATATATTTGGCCTTAGCCTCATTTTTATGGCGATGGCCACCAGCACCAGATAAGTATCATCATCCGATATCAAACAGACCATCGGCGCAACCTGATGCAAACCGTGAAATATTGTGGGAATGCAGCTTTCAGTTATGGGGAAATCCATGGGAATTAAACCGGAGAGTCTTAATATGCTAGATAAAGAATTACTTGATATTTTTGGTCAAAAGCTCATTAGTCGTGTTAGAGATCAGTCAATTTTTGAATTTGAAGGAATGGTTCAAGGTAAAATTAAATCTGCAAATATGGTTAAATTAAATAATGAATTAAAAATATTTGATAAACATCAGATTGAAATTTTAAAAAAAGTAGTACTGACTGCTATTGATAGTGTTATTTACAATACATTAGATATGCTAGAACAAAATGAAGAAAGTATAAGATTATTAATATCTCAAGAAGGCAAAAATGAAAAAAATATTGTTGATATCAGTGATGGTTTATCAGGTGAACTATTCACAAAAAAAGGCTGGGTAGAAAAATTTAGTAAATATAAATAATTATTATCTATTAGTAGTATTTTGTTTTATAGCTATACAAGTTGGTGCAAAGGGCGGATTACAAATGAGATAAAACGAGTCAATTGGCACATAAACTAACAGTGGAACAGCATATTTATTATAATTATTATAAAAATAAATAGACGTAGGGAAATGCATCACAGTAGTTTATAGTAAAACTAAATAGCAGTCAGCGACAGTGTAGTAGCTTAGATTTAAACTTCCTTCTAAGCCATGGAGAGTTTCATGACTTTTGATGATGAAATAAAAATTAAACTTTCTCAATTATCAGAACCAGCAGAGTTGATCGATAACTGGGAAAATATTGCATACCAATTATCTAATTCGTTTGAGTGGAAAGGAACCAAAATTGATTGGTCAAAAACTCTTAAACACAAAAGTAATCAACTTTTTGGAAGCTATTCTAATTGGTTATTTACAATAAAAAAATTTATTATAGATAATGATATATCCGCTAAAATTAGAGAAAGCGGAGATATTTACTATATAAATGATTCATCTTTAAATTTTGCAGTACATTTAAAATTTAATCAATTTGATAGTTTTCTAGCTTTTGCTGTAGAAAGCATCCCTCAACATCATTATTTTTTTGATTCTTTAAATAAATGGTGTCTTGTTATAAGTTCTGAGGGATTTATCGATTTTGGATTATCACTAAAAAAGTCTGTTTAATTTTATTATTTGAAACCCAGATATAGGTAAATTTACTCAGCTAGACCTGATTGGGTTATTGGGTAGATTTAATCTGTTTCTGTATGCGCCTAATTCTCTAACGTGAATTAATCGATTAGCAAAGAAAGTTTGGTTGTATAAAAAACGGCAAAGTCTATAGAGTTATTAGACAAGATGAAAACATAACTTTTGGACTTTTTTAACTAAACTCGAATAATATATGGTTGCAGGACATGTAACTAATTAGGTATTTTATGAACATTATAAATTCTGATGTTAATGAAAAGATTATCGACGTAGTTGGAAAAATTAGATTATTAAATAAGTTAGATGAAAAAACAATGAATGATCTCTATTCTTCACTAGATGAAATGGTAACTAATTATAAAGAAAAAGATTTTATTTCAAAGGAATTAGCATATAATCTTTTAGTCCTGCATGATAACTTAGAAGGTGCTTTAAAATTTGGCTCTTATGAAGACATGAAGTATATAAGTAATATTAATTCAAAAGTAAGCGAATATATTGAAAAAATATTTTTAAGTTAAAAAGAAAAACTGAAATTAAATTAGGTTGGCTAATAGTACTACCACTATGACGCTGAACACCACCTGAGCAAAGTCCGCATAGAACGACTGTCCAGAAGAACTGCCCGATGCGAACGGCGAAATACTGAGGAAATGCAGTTTTCAGTTATGGGGCAGGGGTATTCAGGAAATTGAGTATGAATCAATATAGCAAGATTTTATTAGATATCAGAGATAGTATTTAGATAAGGTCTGGATTACATTATAACACTGAAAGACCGCATGAGGCATTAAATAACATAACATCGATTGGGTATAAAACACCAAAACAAGCAGCTTAATTTTCTACGTAAGTTGTGTACTAAGTCTAGAGGTATTTACAAATTTATTTTCTGAAAAGAGCTGGTATTCCTGAAAAAAAACAGATAGATTTTATAAAAAATTAGCAAATGTTGTTAATGGAGATATCATGCAACAAGTATATGAACTTATACCTTCATCAAATGAAAATAGTGGTATCAAATTTGGAGGAGGTGCATTTATTGATGGCAAGTGGCCCCAAAATCCATTAGGTGAAAATTTAACATTATTATTCACAATTGATAATGATAAATTATCTGATTCTATTAGTGGAATTAATCTTCCTAAAGATAAATATATTTCCGTATTTTCAACTTATAATGAAAATAGATATTTCTTAGACGATATTGTTTATTTTGGTGATGATGCAGAACTCGATCACTTAAAATCAGGATTTACAAGAGTAACGTTAACAGGCATATCAAAGCTATGCGAAAATAGTAATAGCCTTGCTCCTCAATATCTTGAATTAAAAAAAACACAATTAAAGAATAGTGATTATCCAACATTTTCTTTTTTGTCAAATAAAATACCCAAGGGAATTGTTGCTTGTGAAAAATTAATGCAACAATATGATTTTATTGGTCAATTATATTCATCAGATATTCCAGTTCATGATGGTGGAGCATTATTTTTATCTGATGCTATTGGGTATTTATTTTTAAAAAAGAAAATTGATGATTTTAATAATGCGGGTCTTTTTTTTGTTCAAATGGCATAATTATTTTAACATAACTATCTGACAGCATCGAAAAGTATTATACCCTCTCTGGTGCTAAATACCAGTTTAAAAACGGTCGCAAAATCCGTCTGCAATGCAAAGCCAGGAATAAAAGCATAGCAAAAAGCAGTAGAAAATTAAGAATGACTAGAGTATATGTAACTGATAATGATGGCAATAACATTCACAATATACGTGTTCCAAATGAGCGCAATACTTGAGAGCTAATTGAAGATATTTTTGGTGAAGGTTTTTCACATAATAAACTACACCCTAAAACTGTAAACTGAGGCTATGAATATCATAGAATTCCAGAATCTACAGTTCCATTCGATAATGATCTTCAACATATAAAATGGTATGACTGGCAGACTAAATAAGGGGCAGACGGACATGTATTTTATGATATATGGAATTAATTTATGGACCTATTATTTTCGACATATACCAATTTTTTTGGTACAAACATTGAGAACGATAAAGCAATAGAAATTAGAAAAGTTATTATTCATACTTTCAGAAAACCTTTTGTTAAAAAAGATATAAAGACTCATGGTCCTTTATGGAATCACTATATAGCGCCAAAAGGGGCGATTGATATTACTAATCTTGATATAGATAAAAATATACAGGGTTATGTATTAGTCGATGGAAAAGGAAAAAATATGTACTTATTTTTATCTTCTTTGAAAAACTTTTTATCATATCTTGAAAATAGAAATGATGGTTTATTTCCTGCTATCTATTTTGTTAATAAAGACTTTACCTTTTGTCTTGGAGAAAATGGATCGGCTACACTAATTAGTACCAGTTTTATAAGGTCATTGTTATGATAAACTAAAAATAAGAGAAGGTAACAA